>JAFDFT010000220.1 GCA_019309685.1 Deltaproteobacteria bacterium | reverse complement strand
AAATTTATATAAGAAAGGTATTAGTTGAGAGCTCCTCGTTAACATGATAGCTAAATTATCGAAAAATTATAGTTGGCACAACACTAGAGTAAAAAGAAAAAGCATCCATTTAGTTTTGTGCGCGGCATGCCACGTTCTTTAATTGACAGCACGATGCATCTTTTATATATTGCGTATGTCTTATTAAAGGTTCTTTTTTAAAAATAAAAGCGGAAGAAAAAATCAGAGCAAGAGTCTTGATGTATTCTACCTTATATAGCGTACCATATTTATGGTTTTAAGTTTCCCACAAATTACAGATTTATATTCCCTGCCAATAGACTTCCAGCAGTTTATCGACGAAATACCAGTGGGTGTACTTATACTGGATAAAGATCGTCGTGTCGTTATGCTCAACCGGGCTATTCATGCAATTACCGGTTTTTCTCAAGAAGAGGCTATTGGTATTTCATGCGCCTACATTTTACGAAGCAGGAAATGCATGAAGAACTGTCCATTTCTTGATGAAGAAGATCAAAGAGAGTCAGTGTCAGAAGAGAGTGACCTGATTAACCGGGAACGTCAATTGGTGCCGGTTCGTATCACGTTTGTGAAGTTAAAGGACATCGAGGAAAATGTTTCGGGTTATGTGGAAATTGTAGAAGACCTTCGGTCCTTGAAAAAACTTCATGCTGAAATCGGTCAAGGGTATAGCTTTTCCCAGATTATCGGCAAAAGCGAGAAAATGCAAAAAATAAATCAGGTTCTTCCTGTGATCGCCCGGAGTGATTCATCGGTATTAATTACCGGAGAGACAGGAACCGGGAAGGATCTCGTTGCAGAAGCTATCCATCATGCGTCTGATCGTTCTAAAGGACAATTTATCAAAGTGAACTGCGGCGCATTACCGGAAACACTTTTAGAATCTGAACTATTTGGACACGTGAAAGGCGCTTTTACCGGTGCTGTCGAAAATAAACCAGGGCGTTTTCGCCTGGCGCATAATGGAACTCTTTTCCTTACAGAAATTGGAGACCTTCCTTTCCCTCTTCAGGTTAAACTGCTGACATTTCTTGATGATAAGATCGTTCATCCATTAGGCAGTACAAAAGGATTTCAGGCGGATGTCAGGATCATTGGAGGAACTCATAGGAATCTTAGCCAAATGGTTCGAGATGGACAATTCAGGGAAGACTTAATGTTTCGGCTCAATGTTGTTCGTCTTCATCTTCCCCCATTAAGAGAAAGGGGAGACGATATTTTACTGCTCATGGATTTCTTTCTAAATACATTCAAATCTCGATTTAACAAGCGCGTTAACGGCTTTTCAAAGCAAGTACTTCAAACATTGAAAAATTATTCATACCCTGGAAATGTCAGAGAATTAAGAAATATCATTGAATACGCGATCAACATCTGTACAACGGATCAGGTTGAAACAACGGATATACCTTCATATATTACTGAGACGGATCATTTTGAAGGACATTCGATAACAGGTGGTATGGGTGGACCGAAGACGGTTCAATATCCATATGATCCACAAAACATGAATCCAACAGAACATACATGGGCTGCATTGGAAAGGAAAATGATTTTGGATGCACTGCTTAAATCCGGTGGAAAACGAAATAATGCCGCGGAAATGCTGGGTTGGGGGAGAAGTACGCTCTGGCGAAAAATGAAACAGTATGGAATTGATTAAATGTGGCAGTATGTTTTTGTTATATGAAAAAGATAAGGAAAGAAATGAAACAAATATAACATATTGCTAAAATAAATATTTTAAAATAATACGATATGACACACAATATGAACAAATCAAAATGAGCGAAAAGATACTCATAACACTTTACGGTAATGATGTCAGCCCTCGATTTGATCTGACAACAGAAGTTTTAATTGTAAACATGGATAAAAAATCAGGCAAACATGAGGAAAAAATCGTTGTTCTACCACAATCTTCCTCTGAACAGTTGTGTAACCTGATCATAAAGGAAGGCATACAAACGGTTATTTGTGGGGGGGTTGAAGATGAATATTATCAATATCTTAAATGGAAGAAAGTAGAAATCCTTGATTCAGTTATTGGTTCATATAAACACGTATTAAATCGTTTCATTGAAGGATCTATCCAGCCTGGTGAAATTGTTCATGCCTTAAAGGAGAAAGTGTAGCGATGAATAACAAAAAATGGGGGGAAAGATTATCAAAGAGGTTTTTGCAAAGTACAGGTGATAAAGATTCACCGCTTCACTACCAAACTCTTCGTAGAAACATTACTATTTTAATGCTTTTGGTTACAATCATTCCCCTCATTTTTATGGCGGTTATCAATTATCTTGAATATAAATCAAATCTCAAGTCTGAAATTATTAATCCTATTAGCATCCTGACGAACAAAACAGTTCATTCTATAGAATTATATATGGAAGAAAGGTTATCCACCATACGATCGATAGCTTCGTTCTACAGCTTTGAAGATTTATCAGATGAAAAAACACTCAGTCGCATTTATCGGGTGTTAAAAAAAGAATTCACGGGTTTTGTGGATCTTGGAATTATTGATGAAAATGGTATGCAAATCAGTTATTCAGGTCCATATGAACTGTTGAACAAGGACTACCTTCAGCAGATCTGGTTTCAGGAAGTATCAATCAAAGGGAGTTATATAAGTGATGTATTTCTTGGTTATCGGCAGTTTCCTCACATTGCCATAGCTGTTCAGCAATTTGAACCAGATGGGCATGCATGGATACTTCGCGCCACCATTGATACAGATAAGCTGGACAATATCATTGCCGCCATGGGACTTGATCCGGAAAGCGACGCATTTCTTGTCAGCGGAGAAGGTATTTTGCAAACGCATTCCAAATTCTGTGGAAATGTTTTAGAGCATTGCAAACTCAATATACCAATGGGAAGCTATCGATCGCAACTGATTGAAGAAAAGAACATACTCGGGAAAGATGTTTTGATTGCAATTAAGCACTTCGCTAAACAAGATTTTGCGCTTGTTGTTGTTAAACCCAAATCGGTTATTTTAAAATCCTGGTATGCGTTACAAGGTGAAATGCTTTTAATTTTTATCATCAGTATATCGATTATCATTGTGGTTGTTTTAAAAGTTTCAAATATGCTGGTAAAGAAAATTCGGGAAGCAGACGAAAGGCGAGAGCTTGCGTTTAGGGAACTTGAACATTCTCAGAAACTTTCATCCATAGGACGGCTTGCAGCCGGAGTGGCGCACGAAATTAATAATCCTATGGCAATTATTAACGAAAAAGCAGGATTAATAAAAGACCTTTATCAAAACACTTCAGATTCCGAAAAAACAATAAAGCTGATAAAAATTGCGGATTCCATTATTGGAGCGGTAGGGCGTTGCAGAAACATTACCCATCGTTTGCTGGGATTTGCCAAACGGTTTGACATAGAACTTGAAATGCTAAGTTTAAACGACGTTATCATCGAGGTGATGGGATTTCTGGACAAGGAGGCTTTGTTTAGAAAAATTGATATTCAGCTAGACATTGACGAAGACCTTCCCAGAATTTTTTCAGACAAAGGGCAGATTCAGCAGGTTTTTTTGAATATTCTTTCCAATTCAATGTCAGCGGTTAAAGACGGTGGCAAAATAATTATTCGGTCGTGGGATGAGGATGTTAGCAGGGTAGGTGCATCCATTAAAGATAATGGATGTGGCATGTCAAAGGAAACCCTGGCACACATATTTGAGCCTTTTTTTACAACCAAGAAAGAATATGGGACAGGACTCGGACTTCCTATTACGTATGGTATTGTAAAAAAACTGGGTGGTGATTTGATTGTTAAGAGCAATGAGAATGAAGGGACGGATTTTACAATTTATTTTCTCAAAAAATCCAAAACAGAGTGAAGGTAAAATGAAAAATCTAAAAATATTATTAGTTGATGATGAAGTAGAATTTGTTACAACCCTTGCGGAAAGGCTTCGACTTAGAGAATTTCAAACTGAGATCTCCGCGGATGGTGAAGAAGCGTTAAATCTGTTTGATGCATCCGTTTTCGATGTTATTGTTTTGGATGTATTCATGCCCGGAATGAGCGGGTTTGACGTGCTCAAAGAACTAAAAAAGCGAAGTAGTAACATTCCTGTCATTCTTTTAACCGGGCATGGTGCCACAGAAGAAGGGGTAGAAGGAATGAGCCTGGGCGCTTTTGATTATCTAATGAAACCTATAGATATTGAAGAGTTAACAGAGAAAATTAATGCGGCAGTAAAAGGAAATAAATAACATGATTATTGTAATGTAAGATCTAAATATCATTGAATAAAATGGAACAACCTTTATGGACAATAAAAGATCAGATGAAATAGAATTTTTCGGAAAAATTACCGCGGGAATAACCCATGAACTAAAAAATGTTTTGGCAGTCATTAAGGAAACATCCGGCCTGATGGGTGATCTGATGGATTTAACGGACACAAAATCATTTCAGCATAAGGAGAGGTTCCAAAAATCACTGTCAACGATACAAAAGCAAATAGAAAATGGGGTTACGCTGCTTACGCATCTTAACAAATTCGCGCATGCTACTGACAAGGAAAAAGCGGAAATCGATTTACATGAGACGGTGCAAGAGATGACTGTCTTGTGCGGGCGGTATGCCCGGCTGAAAAATATAACCTTAAACGCCCAACTGCCGGATAGAATAAGAAAGATTACAATATGTCAGGTTTTTTTGCAGATGATACTATTTTCATGCATTGAATATTGTATTTCCGGTCTTCCCCAGCAGAACCAAATAGATATATCTATTCTTCAGAAAGACAAAGGCGATTATGAAATAAAATTTGATTGCAGCGATGAACTTGCGGATTCAGGAGATATTTCCGCTGAAAAATCGCATCCTAATTTATTGGATAAACTTAAAAAAACTGCGGCTTTAGTTCAAGGGGAGGTTTTTATTGAACCCTCAGCAGTCAGTTTAAGATTATCTTCTTATGCTTAGACATTTCCAACTTATAGCAATTCGAAAATACATAACCTATTGATATTGCTATGATAAAGAACATTGGCATGCCTCTTGCTGTAGATATAATGAAACTTAATCTTTTAAACAAAAGGAGGAGGATATGAAAAAATGGATTGAAGCGTTTGATAGGTTTTTTGCAGCGGTAACCTTTGCTGAGGCCAATTGCCACGATATGGCTATGGAAATTTTAAATCACAAAAAGGATCGAGGCAAAAATGCATCTCTCAGTATGTTTCTTGAGAATGTGGGATTAAAAAATGTAAGTGTTTGCTATGTTACAGCTAAAGCATAACAGAATAGTAAAATGCTGATTAAAATATTTGGAAGAAATAATAAGGAGCGTATCACACTCAAATATATCGGCAAATATTTAACCAAGGAGAGTCAATAAATGGACGGAAGACTCTTAATGGTTGAATCTGATAATCTGTTCTGGTCGCGACTGGTTGAGCGGTTGAGACAAGAAAGCTTTCATGTCTATATGACAGATGCAGATTGCAGATTTGAAATAAATGAAATATTAAATAATAATAAAATTGATGTG
>JAFDFT010000219.1 GCA_019309685.1 Deltaproteobacteria bacterium | reverse complement strand
TATTGACCTTTCACCCGAGCAGTTGGGAATCATAGAGGAAGTGCTTGCTCATCGGATGGCCGTCATAACAGGAGGGCCGGGAACGGGCAAGACCACACTGGTGCGGTCTTTAAACGCCATTTTTGAAGCCTATGGAGAGAAAGTATGTCTTGCCGCGCCAACCGGCCGGGCGGCCAGAAGACTTTCTGAAGTATCAAAGAGAAAAGCGGAGACCATACACAAACTTTTAGGATACAGCCCCCAGGAGAATACATTTCAAAAAAACCAGGATTATCCCATTGACGCGAGTGTCATCATTATCGATGAAGCATCCATGATCGATACATTATTGATGTTCTATCTGATCCGATCCGTTTCCATGACATCCAGGTTTTATCTGGTTGGTGATATTTTCCAACTCCCTTCTGTTGGACCGGGAAATGTGCTTTCAGATATTATACAATCAGCCAGGGTGAAGGAATTTAAGCTTCAGCAAATTTTTCGACAATCAGATGAAAGCCCGATCATCACAAACGCCCACAAAGTCCGCAATGGTGAAGATCTCGTTTTAGAAGAATATGAAGATACACAAGAGTTATCGGAATTTTATTTTTTGGAACAAAACAGCTCGGAAAGAGTTGTTTCAACAATTATCGAGTTATGCTGCAGATCGATTCCCAATCATTTTGATCTGGATCCGGTAAATGAAATTCAAGTGATTACGCCCATGCATAAAGGAGGAATTGGTACGATCCATTTGAACCAGGTTCTTCAAAAAGCGTTAAATCAACATACGGATTCCTTTCAAAATAACGGCAGTACCTTTAAGTACGGTGATAAAGTCATGCATTTAAAAAACAACTATCAAAAGGAGGTGTTTAACGGAGATATCGGACAGATTAACGGTATAGACATGGAGGAAAGGAAATTTTCAGTCGTATATTATGACAGATCGGTAGAATATGATTTTACAGAAGTGGATGAAATATCACTGGCGTATGCCATTTCAGTACACAAGTCTCAGGGTTCGGAATACCCCGCGGTCATTGTTCCTCTGATGACGCAGCACTTTGCGCTGCTACAGCGAAATCTGCTTTACACGGCAATGACCCGTGGGAAAGAACTGGTTGTCCTTATAGGCACAAGACGTGCGCTTGATATCGCACTGAAAAACGATAAACCTAAACGGCGTCTGTCCGGGTTGGCGAGAAGGCTGATGGGCGATGTCTAAAGTAATAGGAAACCCCTCTTTTTGCCCAATTTTCCGCCTACGCCAAGGCTACGGCGAGACAAGCTGTGTCAGGTGGTACATCCGCCTTTGGCGGGCTCAAATTTTAATCCGCCACCGTACTTTGGCGGATTAATCCTAGAAATACTATAGGTATTCCTGTGGTTAAAATTATCGCCTTCCCCCTCGGCTTAAAGTTCGGGGTCTTCGACTTGAACTTGAAAAAAGTTGGGGTTTTTTCAAAGAGATTTATTTCTTGAGGTTCTGGGATTAAAACGAAGCTGGGAGGATAACTTTCTACGAATCTGTGTCAGAATCAGAGCGTTCAGGTATGGGCAGTTTAAAGAATTGAACGCCTTCTTCTTTTAAGGTCTTTTCTTCCAATTTTGTGCTTATACCGCGGATATTTCGCGGTTCTGAAGCGCCATAGTGGATTTTTAACGCTTCTTTGGAAAAATCTGTGCCTACATCGTCAAAATTTTTTTCAACATAATCCGTTATCTCTTCGGTAATTTTAGCAAGCGTGACTTCATTACCATCGACTTTTGGCAAAGGGTTCGCGGATTTAATCGCAAATGTTGAAAGAACCTTAAACACATTGGTGTCATTACAAACCGGGCACGCGATCAGCCCTTTTTTTTGTTGTTCTTCATATGAATGGCTGTCTTCGAACCAGCCTTCAAACGTATGGTTATTTTTACATTGTAAATCAAATGCTATCATAGAAATTCACATATTTCATATTAGGTGTTACTAAAACAGCTGAATCATATCATATTTACTGACCTTTTAAAAGAAATTATTGACAGATTTAGCCCATTAAACGGAATATGTAAAACATAAGACGTGATATTGATACCGTCAACATCAAAATAATGTGTAATGATAAATGTTTAAATTGGGATTATTTCCAAGAAAGCTGATGATCCTAATAGTATACGCAGGACCAAGTGTTGTGCTATATTCTTTTATATTCAAATTGCCTGAAACCCTATTTAATGCTTATGTGTTACTTGCTACTCTTAATCATAGAAACTCTGGCCCATTTCTTTCAACCAGTTGGGGATAAATCTTAATCAAATAAGGTCGATACGTATGGAAATAGAAACAGATTTTTTTATCATCGGCAGCGGCATCGCGGGGCTGAGCTTTGCTCTTAAAGCGGCTGACTTCGGTAATGTTGTTCTGGTAACCAAAAAGGAGGCCATTGAGAGCAATACCAACAGGGCACAGGGAGGTATTGCATCTGTCTTCGACAGCCTTGATTCCTTTGACCTTCATATTCAGGACACACTTGCCGCTGGAGACGGGCTTTGCCACACCGATGTGGTTGAAATGGTGGTCAAAGATGGTCCGGCCAGAATCAGGGAATTGATTGCCTTAGGGGTGAAATTTAACATTAAAGGGGAAAAGGATAATGATACAGAGTTTGACCTCGGGCGCGAGGGGGGGCATTCCCAAAACCGCATCGTCCACGCGCATGATATGACGGGAAAAGAAGTGGAGAGGGCTTTGTTAAACCTGGTAAAAAATAACAAGAATATCAAGCTGTTAGAAGATCATATCGCTTTAGATTTGATTACGTTTTCAACTCGCCTGAAAAGCGAACAGATTACAACCACGCACGAGCATTACTGTTGCGGCGCGTATGTTTTAGACAGAGAAACAAACCAGGTCAAAACCATCCTCGCGAAGATAACGCTTCTGGCCACCGGCGGAGCGGGGAAAGTCTATATTTACACAAGCAACCCGGATATTGCCACCGGTGATGGTATTGCTATGGCTTACAGGGCGGGTGCGAGTGTGGCCAATCTGGAGTTTGTTCAGTTTCATCCCACATGTTTGTATCACCCTGAGGCAAAAAATTTCCTTATTTCTGAGGCGGTTAGAGGGGACGGCGGGATCCTTGTAAATGCTTCAGGCCACCGGTTTATGGAAAAATATGATCCGCAAAAGGATCTTGCATGCAGAGATGTTGTTGCGCGCGCAATTGATACGGAGTTGAAAAAAAGCGGGAATGATTCCGTATACCTCGATATATCACACAAAAAATCGGATTTTATAAAGAAACGGTTCCCCAATTTGTATGAAAAGTCTTTGGAATATGGTTTTGATATGACCGCTGAACCGCTTCCGGTTGTTCCGGCAGCGCATTATATGTGCGGGGGAGTTGTAACCGATATGGAGGGCAGGACCGATATTAACAGGCTGTATGCCATAGGCGAGACCGCCTGTACCGGCTTGCATGGCGCAAATCGGCTTGCGAGCAATTCCTTGCTGGAGGCGCTGGTTTACGCGGATAAAACCGCGAAAGCGGCCATTGCAGAGATTCAATCCTCAGAAAAGATCAATGTTCCAAGTGTAACGTCGTGGGATGATTCGGGCACAACTGACAGCGATGAACTGGTCACTGTTTCGCAAAACTGGGATGAGATTCGGCGATTTATGTGGAATTATGTAGGAATTGTCAGATCAGACAAACGATTGTCCAGGGCAAAGCGTCGGATTGAACTTATTAGCAATGAAATCAAAGAATATTATTGGAATTTTAAAATTGCTCCGGATTTAATCGAGCTTCGAAATATTGCCACGGTTTCAGAATTGATAATCAAATGCGCTTTAAACAGAAAGGAAAGCCGCGGGCTTCATTATAATATTCAATATCCGGAAAAAGACAATAAGCGATGGTTGAAGGATACCATCCTTCGGCGATCGTTCAAATAGGCTTCATTTAATTTTAAACTTTAAGCAGTGTATGTTCAGAAATTAGATATTTTGTTTGAGTTCAAGGAAGATGATAATTTTAACTGTAGGAATACATTGAGTATTTCGGGGATTAATCCGCCAAAGTGCGGTGGCGGATTAAAATTTGAGCCTGTCGAAGCTTAGCGAAGATCCCGTTCATCGGGGACACAGAAATCGGGCAAAATAGCAATTTATGAATGGGCTCTACGCAGGTTAGGGAGTATTGTATGTATTTTGAGGTATCAGGAGTGCAGGTGTCTCCGGCAATTCCTTTTTTAGTTGCCTTTGTTGCTTCATTTCTTTCCTCCATGGGTGGCCTTTCGGGTGCGTTTCTCCTTTTACCTTTCCAAGTCAGTGTTCTGGGTTTCACCAGTCCCGCAGTGAGTCCCACAAACCTTGTTTATAATATTGTAGCTATACCCAGCGGTGTATACAGATACATAAAGGAAGGCCGGATGGCATGGATGCTGACGGGCATTATCATTGCCGGAACAATTCCTGGAGTGTTTATGGGAGCGATACTGCGGATAAAGTACTTGCCTGATCCAAAGCGATTTAAGTTTTTTGTGGGATGTGTTCTCCTGTACATTGGATTCAGACTCGTTCATAATCTGATTCAAGGGAAAAATGAAAAATCGATAAAAAATACCGATGATAGATTAAATCAAGCCTATAAAAAAGGAATTCGGACGGTAACATTTTCTTTGGCCAAAAGTACGTATCGATTTTTGGATGAAGATTATGCATTTAACACAATGGGCCTGTTTTTGCTCACCTTTGTGGTAGGAATTGTGGGAGGTGTTTACGGTATTGGCGGGGGTGCGATAATTGCTCCGTTTCTTGTTACCTTTTATAGACTGCCCGTATACACAATTGCAGGTGCGGCGCTGCTGGGAACTCTTGTCACCTCCATTGCCGGAGTTTTCTTTTATACTATCATCGCGCCCTATTATGCTGATACAGGTCTTGCAGTATCACCGGACTGGATGCTCGGTATCCTGTTGGGCGCTGGTGGCTTTGTAGGGATGTACTGCGGAGCAAGACTTCAAAAATTTATGCCCGAAAGGCTCATTAAGGTAATTCTTGCTAGCCTCATTTTATTTATTTCTATCCGTTATATTTTGATTATATTCAAGTTCTAATCCATGCCCTCATA
>JAFDFT010000218.1 GCA_019309685.1 Deltaproteobacteria bacterium | reverse complement strand
TTTTTAAACCATCATCACTTGTTTTTGAACTCATCCATCAACTCCTATTAAAAATTTTAAAGCTGTTTCATCATTTGAGTTTGAGCTTTAGTGCTAAATCGAAATTCAATAAATACTAATTTTTAAATATAGACCTCTATGTCATTAACAGTCAATTTGTAAAAATAAATATTGTTAAATGATAATATTTAGAAGGTTTTCTTTACATTTTCATGAATAATTTTCTCTTTATTAGGAAGAAAATATACCGCAAACCATTTTCCCTTGACATCAAAGGCTTAATGGCCTAGTAACAATGTTACTTCGAGCGCCAAAGGCTAAAATCTGATAATTTAATTATATAATTATTTCATTAAATAACAGTCATATAAAAATGCTTTTAAAAGATAACGCTGTTATAAACCATAGGGCTTTACCAGATCAAAACATCCAAAAAAGACTGGAATCTGCAGTTATAGAAACCTTTTCCAGGGGGGACTTTCATGAAGCCAGTATGAGAAAAATTGCTAAAAAAGCGGGGGTAAGCTTCGGAACTATTTATAAATATTATAATGATAAGAACAACCTTCTTTTTGCCTTTATTGACATGTGGTTTGATGAACTGGTCGATCGCCTTGTAGATCATTTACAGGGGATCAGTGAAACAAAAGAAAAGTTAAGAAAAATTTTCTGGATTCAATTGGATTATTTTGAACGAAACGCAGATATCGGAAAAATTATCTGGATAACCGTACCCCTTAAAACGTGGATGACTCATGAAACGTATAAGCAAAACCGGTTGATGGATATCATTATTAATGTCCTGAGAGAAGGCCAGACCATTGGCATATTCAACCCTGATGTTCGGCCAGGTCTATTGCTTAACTTCATCATTCCATTAATTAATAGATCCTTTAACGAATGGGTCTATCGGGGACAAAAAGAAAGCCTCACCAGTGAGGCTGATATGATTTTCGAATTAATTTTAAGAGCTATCTCAAATCCCAAATATCAGTCCAGTTAGGAAAAAAATTAAGTATAATCCAATAAGGAGGTTTCATTATGGCGGAACAATTTGAACTTACACAGGAAATGAAAGACCAGATTGGCTGGGAGTCCCAACCCTGGACCTGGGAAGTGACAACCACCAGTGTTCGGGCTTTTGCCAGAGGTGTGGGGTATACAGATCCAGTTTATTTCGACGTTGACGCGGCAAAAAAAGCCGGATACCGAAATCTGCCCGCACCACCGACCTATATGGGAACAACTGTTTTTATCCCCGGTCAAACAGATGATACGTTCAGCTTTCCACCCGGTTTTTCACCCAACATCGATGCCGGGATGACAGGGCTCCTTGACGGCGGCACTGAAACCGAATATTTTGATACAGTCTGTGCAGGTGACACACTCTCTTCAGTCAACCGGCTTTCTGACCTGTCGGTCAAAGAAAGCAAGAGTCTGGGAAAGATGCTGATTATTTCAACAGAAACAACTTTTACAAATCAGGATAATAAGGTTGTTGCTGTTCAGCGATCCCAGATAATCTTTTATTAAATATTGTCAAATGGAGGAATTGAAATGACTATTACATGGGAAAGTATTAAAGAAGGTGACACATTGCCTGAGCTGAAAAAAAAGCCAAGCGTTACTCAATTAGTAAAATATGCGGCCGGATCCGGAGATTTTAATCCCCTGCACCATGATTATAATTTTTTTCAATCACAGGCCATTGGATCAATCATTGTGCATGGAAAGTTCAAGTATGCATCTCTTGGTGAACTTGTTTCAAACTGGCTGGGTCACAATGGATTTATTAAAAATATATCCTGCCAGTACCGGGGTATGGATTTTCCGGACAAGGAATTAACGTGTAGGGGAAGTGTGGATCGCAAATGGGAAGAAGGCGGTGAAAAATTGGCCGAGCTTACAGTATTTGCTGAAAATGAGGATGGAAAACAGACAACCCCTGGTAAGGTCATTGTGTCGTTTAAGGAATAACTCTGTTTCATCAACGCTTTTAGACTGAAACTTTTTAAACCTATTTATTTATAGCAAAATGCGGGTTTTCTAACGCCGCATGGAGGTTTATAACTTATGGAATTTCAATTTGGCGAAAAAGAAGAAAAATTTCGATCTGAAATCCGGGAGTTTGTGAAAGATAATTTTCCTCCGGATTATTTTGGTCACCTGTTTGATGAAGAGATGGATGATGACGCCTGGGATTTTGCCATGTCTATCTCAAAAAAGCTCTCCCAAAAAAAATGGCTGACCATGTCATGGCCTGAAGAATACGGAGGCACTGGTGCTTCAACATGGGAACGGGTTGTTTTTGGAGAAGAAGCTGGTTACTGGGGGATCCCTGGTATCAGTATGGGAATCAGCGGTACCGCCTGGGTTGGACCTTCACTTATGCTTTTTGGTACAAAAGAACAACAGGACAAATATATACCGTCGATTGCGGCCGGTGAGCCGGACGGTGTTTGGTGTACGGCGTATAGCGAACCGGACTCCGGCAGTGATTTAGCAAGCTTACAAACATTTGCTCAAAAGGAGGGTGATGAATACGTCATTAATGGTCAGAAAGTCTGGACCAGTTGCGCGCACCGGGCAAGGTGGATGTGGCTAGCCTGCAGAACAAATGCTGAAGTCACAAAAAAGCATCATGGATTAAGCCTTTTTATTGTTGATATGAAAAGCAAGGGGCTCACGGTCAACCCGATCAAAAACTTTGTTGGCGGACATGTTTTTAATGAAATTTTCTTTAAGGATGTCCGGGTTCCGGCCAACAATCTGGTAGGAGAAGAAAACAAAGGATGGGCCCAATTAATGACAGCTCTTTCTTTTGAAAGAGGTGTGGCAATTACTTTTTGCGGAAGAGCCAGAAGAATTTTTGATGAACTTCTGTGCTATGCAAAGGAGATCGATATTTTCTATAAGCCGGAAATTCGACAAAAATTTGCAGACCTCGCCATGGATTTAGAAGCCGCGAAGCTGCTCGCTTATGAAGCCGCGTGGAAGGATCATATGGGCATGACAGTTATTCATGAACCTTCCAGGGACAAGGCTAATTTTGATATCTTGCTTGAAAAGTTGACACGAATTGGTACCAACATGCTCGGAGCATTCTCTCAGCTGGATCCGCTGAATAAAGATACACGGTGGACCCGGGTAAAAGGCGCTGTTGAGCACCTTTATTATTACTGTATAGGGATGGCTATTGCTGCTGGAACGACCTTTACACAAAAAACCATTGTTGGACAATTTGGGCTTCAACAGCCAAAATCTTACTAAAAGGAGGCGTAATGGATTTTGCTTTAGAAAAAGATCAGGAGTTGATTAAAAAATCTGCTCGAGAATTCTTTGAAAAAGAATGCCCTAAGGATAAAGTTCGAGAGTTAAGAGAAGATCCCAAGGGATATGATCCGAATATGTGGAAAAAAATGACATCTCTTGGATTTTTGGGTCTGATTATACCTGAACAATATGGGGGTACAGAGGGAGAATTCATAGATCTTATGCTATTTATGGAAGAAATTGGAAGAAACCTTGTACCTTCTCCATTTTTTTCAACTGTCGTTCTTTGTGGTATGCCTTTAATGGAATTTGGGACAAATGAACAAAAAGACACCTTTTTGCCTGAAATTGCGGAAAAAGGAAAGATATGGTCATTTGCGCAAACAGAACAGCTGGCGAACCATGAACCTGAGGATATCAAATTAAAGGCAACATTGGACAACGATGAATATACTCTCAACGGAACCAAACTGTTTGTTCCTTATGCGTCTGCCGCAAAATATTTTCTTGTTGTGGCCAGAACTTCTGAAGGTGAAAATCCCGAAGAAGGGATTACGCTATTTATTGTCGATTCTAAAACCGATGGCATTGAAACTGAAATTATTCCTACAACCGCCAGAGATGTAAGGTGTGAAGTTAAATTTACGAATGTCAAAGTTCCCAAAAAAAACATCCTCGGTGAACCAGAAAACGGTTGGAAAATTGTAGACTATGTCTTTCAAAACACAGCGGTTCTTAAAGCTGCGGAAATGTCAGGCGGCGCTCAGGCGGCATTTTCCATCGTGAATAAATATGCAAAAGAACGAAAACAGTTTGACAAACCTATTGGTTCATTACAGGCTGTTCAATTTAAGCTGGTGGATTTACTCACAGATATTGATGAGCTGAAATATCTTGTACATGAAGCCGCATGGAACATTAATGCTGGCAGCCCATCTCGCAAACTGAACTCCATGGCAAAGGCCAAGGCAAATGCCGTGTATCATGATATGTGTTATCATGGTATTTTTCTTCACGGCGCCATCGGATGGACGGAAGAAATGGATATAGGTCTTTATCATTTGCGAACCCGATCGCTGGAATTTGAAGGCGGCGGCACAGACATTCACATGGAAAAAATCGCAAAAGAACTTGAATCATATCAGCCGGATTTCTTAAATCTGAAGTAAAGCTAAATCTTCGGCTATAACAAACCGTGTAACCCTGTTTTTAAATTGATAATTTCAACCTGAGGAGGAAAAATGGCAAATGAAATTAGATTTGATGATCGTGTTGCAGTTATTACCGGTGCAGGTGCCGGGCTTGGCCGCGTGTACGCGCTTGAATTGGCAAAACGCGGGGCAAAGGTTGTGGTAAATGACCTTGGTGGGGCGCGGGATGGATCCGGAGGAGGAGGCTCTGCGCCCGCAGAAACTGTTGTTAAAGAAATTAAGGACTGGGGCGGGGAAGCTGTGCCGAATTTCGACAATGTCGCACTTACCGAAGGGGGTGAAAATATTATAAAAACCGCTATTGATGCGTTCGGAAAAGTCGATATTGTTATTAATAATGCCGGCATACTTAGGGATAAGAGCTTTATAAAATCTGATCGTGAAAACTGGCAAATTGTCATCGATGTTCATCTCACAGGAGCGTTTAATGTTACACGGCCTGCTTTTATTAATATGAAAGAAAATGGATACGGGCGCATTGTTATGACAACTTCCGCTGCCGGACTTTATGGAAACTTTGGACAAACGAATTACTCTGCAGCAAAAATGGGGCTTGTCGGACTCATGAATACATTAAAGCTTGAAGGAGCAAAGTACGATATTAAGGTCAACACCGTCGCGCCTGTTGCGGCCTC
>JAFDFT010000217.1 GCA_019309685.1 Deltaproteobacteria bacterium | reverse complement strand
TTTTATAACTATGTGCACGAACGGCCGTTTATCCTGGTCTTCCGCCGGGAAGGCATCCCAAAATGTGTGGTACCCTATCTGGAGGAAAGCCATCTACGAACCCGGGCCAAATGTGAACTGGAAACCGTTCGTTATTTTGAATATCCGGCCCCGGAGGGCGAAAACTGGTTTGACGTCTATGCACCTTTGATCAAAGAGGATGATCGTGTGGGAGTGGAATCAGCCATGACGCTCAGGATCTATGACCGAACACCCGGGGATAAAATCAAGACCGATATCATCGATGAAGTCCGACTGGTAAAAACTGAGTATGAGATCGGCCGAAACGTCCATGCCTGTCAAATTCTAAACGAAGGGCACGATAAACTTCTTGAAGTTTGCCGCCCTGGAATGATGCTTTTTGAATTATATGGAGCGGTCACCCAGGTGATGATGGCAAGGGTTGTCACCGAGATTCCAATGGCCAATCCGCTTATATCCAGGCCGGTCGCGATTGTACTGCCGCCGAGCTTATCACATGATCCCCACAACTTCACGAACGTTTTTCTGCAAATGGAACAGGGAGGGCCCCATGTTTCTGGCGTTGCTGGTCAGATTGACGGGTATGGTGTGGAACTGGAGCGAACCTTTTTTCTGGGGTCCGTACCGGATAAGGCACGTGATCCCTTCCAGGTAATGATGGAAGGAAGAACTCTGGCATATGAGCAGTTGAAACCCGGAGCTAATATGAGCAACATCGACGCTTCAGTAAGAAAGGTATACGAAAAAGCCGGCTATGGGGATAAAATTCTGCATCGCACCGGCCATGGTTTCGGCATTACCGGTCACGAGGGGCCCTATCTCGCAGTAGGATATAACCGCGAGCTACAACCAGGAATGCTGGTTAGTATCGAGCCCGGCATTTATATTCCCGGGCTGGGCGGTTTCCGTCACTCCGACACTGTTTTAATCACCAATGACGGGTATATCAAGCTGACTGACGCACCCGACTCACTGGAAGAGTTGACAATCCAATTGTAACAGCCACATTTTACCTGCGTTCAATTTGATACAGCCAGCATAGGATAATATCGTATTGTAAATTTCTTCCTTAATGGAAAAGTGCTTATATAACAAAGTTATAGTTTAATCCGTTCGCATTTAGTGCCTTGAAGTTGGGGATTAATTTGGGGACATCCCCAACTTCCAGCTAATTTTAAACTATCTGGTTTTCTGCAGGTAACGAGTGGAAGCATTTTGACTGTTTGGTTATAAGGTCCTTTTGCTCTTCTTGGGTTTGCAATAGAGGCTTGAGCGTGCTCCGATGATACCTATTTTCTCAAGGCCATATCTATTTTTGCGCGCCCAATGAAATAGATCCTTTGCCAATCAGCCTGTCTTTTACATGAGCGGATACATCAAACATAAACAAGCCGCCGAATTTTTTCTTTAGAGACGCTTTTAAGATCAGTGTCTCGTTGGGAACGGCCGGCGACGTATATTTCATTTTTACATTGACCAAAAAAAGCATAGACTCAATATTTCCTTTGAGCTCCGGGTTTTCCTTCCATGTTAATCCAAGAAGCAGGCCGCATGCCTGTGCCAAAGCTTCAGTCGTTAAAACACCCGGCATAATCGGTGTGCCCGGAAAGTGCCCGGCAAAAAAAACCATATCCGGTAAAAGTTCTTTTTCCGTTGTAATAGTTTCATTTGATTTAAATTCTACGACCCTGTCCACAAATAAAAAAGGATCGCGATGGGGAAGCATTTCTTTTATAATGGAAATATCCACAATTTGATGGTGCGTCATTGATTCACCTCGGTTTCACGTATGCTTTCAAGAAAGGATTGGCATGATGACAATACGTTATTTAGCCTTTTTGCGGGATCAGTGTACATCATTTCAATATTTCGATCGATCCATCGAACCGTTCTGGAAAGTACCGCGCCGGGGCCAACTTCAACGCATAACTTCATTCCGTTGCTTCGAAACAGTTGAATAAGTTCCATCCATCGAACCGGACGGCTTAACTGCATGGCCATTGTTTCTTTTACTTCTTGTTTGCTTTGCGATTGTTTCAATGTTGTGTAAGAGAAGATAGGAACCTCAGGATCCTGAAGAGCATTTTTTTGAATTGAATCTAAAAGACGCGGCCCGCTGTTTGAAACAAATTCGGAATGATAAGCGGTTGCCGCATTTAGTGGATAGGCGTCCAGAGCTCCCGCAGAAAGCGATTTTTTAATAACCGTTTTGACGGAAGACGATATTCCGGAAACAATGATCTGACGGGGAGTATTAAATATGGCAACGTTGATTTCACCGGTTTCACGGCAGAGTTTATCAACTTCATCAGCAGAAAGCCCAAAAATGACTGCCATGGCGCCGTCAATTTTTTTCCCTTCCTCAAGAAGTATCTGTCCGGCAGTACGAACGATTTCCAGACCTTGTTTAAAATCAAAACAGCCCGCTGAATAGGCGGCTCCGTAAAAGCCTGCGCTGTAACCGGTTACTGCGTCAGGTATGATTTCCTCTGATCGAAAGATATCTGTTATTATACAGCTTACGGTGAAGACTGCGAGTTGGGCGTTTAGATCTTTGTTTAACTCGTGTTCGGGTCCGGTAAAACATAAGCTGCTTAATGAAAAACCAAGCACATTGTCGGCCCGGTCGAATATCTCTTTTGCCCTGGGATAGGCCTGGTAAAGATCCTGTCCCATGCCAACATGTTGAGAACCCTGTCCGGGATATAAAAAAACAAGATGATGCTTCAAAAGTTTCACCTAAAATGTGATTATAAAACTACATAAGAAAATAAAATAACATACACGTCAAGGCTATTTTGCTCATTTCTAGTTTGCTAGAAAGATTAATCACGAACCGATAATAATATTTTTTCAAGGCCATATCGATAGGTGTGTCAAAAGAGACCCAATATTTGGGGTCTAATGAATTTCTACTATAGGGAAATAGCTTCCTGTAGTAACCCCAAATATTGGGTCACTAAAATATTTTACTGAATAATAATAGGGATATGGCCTTTCAAAAATAGGATTATCTTCTCTATACAACTTGCATACACCATTATTTCCAGGGGGCATTGCAAAACAAATTAATTACGATAGTATGAAATATTATCTTTTGAGCTCACTGATATCTTTTTTAAATTTTGGGCGATACTCGGAAAGATCAAAAACATTGTGAATGTCTTTGTTTATTTGTACCTGGTTAAACACGCAAGATGCTTTGTTCAGGTTATCAGATGATCTTATCAGAATACGGGTTGGAAAAGGCGGAAGTTCAGGCGTTGCTATGTAGTCTTCATAATAAAGGACTCTTTTTTCTTGAACCCATTTTAGGACAAATCCGGTTTTCCGGTCAAGATGAAACACTCCTTCAGTCAATGGAAGAATGACAGTATCTTTATTTATTACCAAATCCGCGTTTTTGTTTACAGCCATGAGAGATACATCTGCAAACAGGCTTGTAAATACTTTCTGCCAATCATTGCCGATTTCTTTCCCCATCCGGCCGCTATAAAGGGTTTGGCGCGAAGGGATATAGATTTGTACAAAGTCACCTTTCTGAATAAGATCAAACATGACGCGCCCGAATACACTGATGCTTTTGACACGAACGAAGGGCCCTTTTTTATTTCTGGAAAAAAATAAAACACCCTGCAAGTTGGAAGGCTGGCCTTTTGGCGGTGGATCAAGGATTATTGAAAAACCGGCTGTAAAATCAGCGATTCGCTTTTGTTCCAATTGAAGCTGATCAAGTACTTCCGTTGGGCTTTTTATTTCCCAACGAATCGCTTTATCTTTTGGTGGAGGAGCAGTTGAACGAATAGCGCATGAAGGAAGCATAAAACTGGACAGGCAAATTGCCAGGGCGAAAAAAAATAGAAAGTGTATGTTTTTCTTCATGGTTTCTATTATTTTAGCTTTTCAGGAACGTCCTGATGGTTTTTTTGCACCCATTCTATGTTACGCGCTTCATACCAGGCGTAGCGCATGATCAGTTTGTAGGCCATTCTGATAAAGGGATTTAAGGAGAAAATCATTTTTAGAAATATCTTAGGTCTTGTATAATATTTTCGAAGATATTTTTTCTGTAATGCCAGGATCTGGTCGCGGTTGTAAGCATTGTTTGGCATAATGGGGTGCATGAAATCATAAAGTGAAAAATCAGTTTCCTCAATACGCCCCTGGCTTAGTGCCAAGTCATAATATCGGGTTCCGGGAAGGGGCGTTGTAATGCATAGAACAAGGAAATCCCCGATTTTAGTTGCGAAGTCATAAATGTCACTGAGTGTGTCTTCCGTATCATCCACATCTCCGAACATCACATTGGTCATGACCATTATTCCTTTGGATCTGAGAAGTTCGGCCGCTTCCCGAATTTGATCAATGGTCTGTTTTTTTGAATAATGCTTCAGTGTTTCCGGTGAAATGGATTCAACACCCAGCATGACTTCATACAGCCCCAATCGTTTGTAATCATCTATTAAGTCCCGGTCCCTGAGAATATCTTTGACCCTGGATTGAAACCAGAAATCACATTTTAATCCGGATCGGCCCAGGCTTTCCAAAAAAGCTTCATTACGCTTTCGATCCTGGTTAAATGAATTTTCATTAAACACAAACAGTGATTTATGGTAATCTTCGTTCAGCATTTTCATCTCTTTAACTACCATCGGACCGCTTCGCCCACGCCAGCTCGCGTTCCACAGGATTGATTCAGAGCAGTATGAGCAGTTATCCCCGCAACCGCGGCTGGTTGAAAGGCCCACAGCCCGCCTGCCCATACCGTGCATATTATATATGAAATGGTTGAGCTGAATTTTGTGGTACGCTGGAAAAGGCAGGGCGTCGAGATCCGCGATCAAAGAGCGGCCGGCAGAGAACTGACATACGTTATCCTTCCGATAAGCCAAACCTTTTATATTTTCAAATGTATCTAATTGGTTTGCTTCAGCCATCTTAATAATTTCTAAGAATGTATTTTCGCCTTCACCTAAAACAATACAGTCTATGGCAGGATTCTCGGGCAGGATACGTTCAGCGTTTATTGTAAAGTGCCGTCAGGAAGCGTGTCACGGATCAGGCGGGCTGCATATATGGCGTCAAAGTGAAATGTCGCAGCGGAGCAGGTGATTCCAACTATATCGTAGTTCTCACGTTTTAGTAGATGTTCGAGGTCTGTCCACGGCTGATCTAAGATTGTGGCATCCATGAGATCTACATCGAATCCATTGGCTTCAATGTAAGCGGACAGCGACATGAGGCCGGGTGAGGGCATCCACATGCGAAGCGCTCCGAAAACCTTGTGAGGCGGATCAAGCAGGAGAATTTTTTGCGGCATAGTAATTCCAGTAATCAAAAAAATGGTACCACTGATCAGGATATTGAGAGGCCGCTTTTTCGAATACAAAAGCAAGCTCCTGTGTTTTTTCAACCAAAAGCTGTGGAGCGGTTTTTCCGGAACTTCTTTTTACATAGATCGGCGGTTCCATCCAGGCAAGATAATGCCCGTTTGGTTTAAGAACAGTAAAAGCGGGTATAATCGGCGCGCCGGTTGCCAGCGCAAGCGCAGCAGCTCCAGCCGGGAACATGACACGTTTACCGAAAAAAGTGACCCCCACATTTTTACCGCCTTCATAGCGATCTCCAAGCATGGCGATCACTTGATTTTCCCTTAGCAATCTGGACAGCTTTAGGACTGTGGCATAATTGTTTGGATCGATGTGTACAGTGTGAATTCCAAGGGTGCTTCTCATTTGATCACGAAAATCCTGGACATGGGTTTCCGGATCCACAAGGGTAAGTGCATGAATCGGATGGCCCCTCAGGGCAAAGGTGACGCCGCCAAGTTCCCAGTTACCAAGATGCGACGTTACTAAAATAGCACCATTTCCCTTATCCATGGCCTCCTGCATATAGTGCGCGCCAACCTGTTCGGGCAGCAGGTGGCCTTTCAAATGGTTGAGTCTTGTGTAATCGATGAGATAAAGTCCATAGTTAATAAAAGTATGTCGGGCAGTTTTATTTACCAGAGGATCGTCAATAGGGCGATTAAGGATTACGGAAATATTCTTTTTTAAAATATTTCGCATCCGGCTCCATGTGAAAAAGATAATGCTTGATATAGCGTAATTTTGTATGCGCTGCCAGAATCGCGGTGTTGTACGCGAGAACAGAAAAAGAAGTATAAGATAAAATTTACGGGGCCAGATCATATTTAATTTTGGTTCTTCTCAAAATTAGTTGGAGAAAGGGGTTCAAGGATTCAAGGGTTCAAGTGAATGTTTTTTTAATATGTTTGTCAAAATTTTAA
>JAFDFT010000021.1 GCA_019309685.1 Deltaproteobacteria bacterium | reverse complement strand
AGACACGTCCAGCGGCCGGTTAGAATTTTATACGCTGGATATGCTGGTTCTCGCACTGGGGATGAGACCGGCTAAAGGAACGCAAAAGCTGCAGGAGATGCTGGGTCTTCAGTTAACGTCTGACGGAGTCTTCTTAGAGGCGCACCCCAAGCTTTTACCTGTTGATGCCGCCACGAGGGGGGGTTTTTATGCGGGTTGCGCCGAAGCGCCCAAAGATATCAAAGAAACCGTTACCCAGGCTTCCGCTGCATCTGCTCGTGCGATCCGGCTGATGCATAAAGGGCAGATCACGAGCGAACCTATCACATCAGAAGTTATTGCCGAGCATTGCAACTCCTGCGGAAAATGTGCGCAAGTGTGCCCCTATAATGCGATCACGGTTGATGTGAAAAAAAAGACACCGGCTGTTGTAACAACAGCGGCATGCGCGGGCTGTGGTACCTGTGCCGCGGAATGCAGATTCGGCGCGATCATCATGAATCACTTTACGGACGCGCAGATTACTGAGCAAATAGATGTCATGCTGGCAGAAGACCCGGCTGAAAAGGTACTTACCTTTGCGTGCAACTGGTGTTCGTACGCGGGAGCGGATTACGCCGGCGTTTCGCGCATCCAGTATCCCCCGAACGCACGCATCATCCGGACCATGTGTTCCGGCCGTGTGGATGAGGATTTTGTATGGGAAGGCTTTATGAAAGGCGCGCCCGTGATTCTTGTCAGCGGGTGTCATATCGGGGACTGCCATTACATCGATGCCAACCACTGGACGGAAAAACGAATTGAAAAGGTTCACAAACGGATGGAAAAACTCGGCATCCGATCTGAACGCCTTCAGCTGGAATGGATCAGCGCCGCGGAAGGGGCCCGATTCGCCGAGGTCATGAGCCGTATGGAAAAGCTCAGGCAAAGTGTTTCAGAAATGGAAATAAACGAAACCATTAAGATAGTAAAGGATTACAAAAAAGTGGATGCTGAATCGGAAGATTAGAAAGGCCCAACGATTTTAAACCGAACCTTATGTCCCTTTTTTTCTATCCATAATTCAGATGATTCAGATTTATCAGGAATACTTTCATTAAACGGGGTTATAACTTTGCAGATGTTGTTCATCATTACCTTAAGTTGAGGTAAAGGGTCCATGCCTACAGCAAAACAAAAACTGGCCCACGTTTCCGCCTGTTCCCAGGAAAATCCGCCGATATCTTTAAATAGATCTTCAATCTGTTGAACTATTTGTGCTTTTTTATCTTCCATATCTGCTCCTTTAGTTAACCGCTGATTCTAATCCAGAATAGATCCATGTCTGTTTAAAGATTGTCAACAGCACATCAGCTCAACAGTTGATCGATTTGGTTGTCTTTTTCAACCCAAACATCGTTTAGCCAGCTTTGGAATTGTTTTTTAAAATCAGGGTCATTCGCGTAATCACCTATCATTTCATTTTTTACTGGTATCTCTTCAACCTTGACCCGAATTTCGCTAATTTCGCCACAGCAAAAGCCCCAAAAGCCCCTGACTCCTTTTGGATAGGTAATGGTCACATTGAGAATATTTTGTAATTGTTCACCCATGGTTTCCAAAACAAACGCTATTCCTCCGGCCTTGGGTTTTAAAAGATGTTTAAACGGCGACTGTTGTTTTCGGTGTTTTTCTTTGGTGAATCTGGTTCCTTCTACAAAGTTCAGAATGGCTACAGGATTTTTTTTGTACTTTTCACAGGCCTTCTTCGTAATTTCCACATCTTTCCCTTTAAGGTGCGGATGTTTTTCAAGAAATTCTCTTGAATACCGTTTCATGAAAGGAAAATCCAACGCCCAGCAACCGATTCCCACAAACGGTACCCATATTAACTCTTTTTTCATAAAAAATTTAAAAAAAGGAATCTTTCTATAAAAAGCCTTAGCCAGAACCAGGATGTCAACCCAGGATTTATGGTTAGAAATGACCAGGTACCACCCATCATAATTTAAATCTTTTACGCCACTAATGTCCCAGGTGATCTTATTTGGCAGCCGCATAATAAAACTATTTACAAAAATCCAGTTGGTGGCAAACCAATTCAATAATTTATCGAGAATTTTGACCCATCCTTCAATGGGGATGAGAAATTTAAAAACGCCAAAAACTACAATAAGCGTTCCCCATAAGCCGGTATTGATAAAGTATAGAATATACGCAATAACACCACGAATCGGTCCAGGAAGAAATGCCAGCATTGTTCAAACCTCATTAAATCAATCCAATAAATACAATTGGAAACAACTAAATGATAATGCACCATTCTATAATATTTTTTTTATCCAAATGCAAATGGCTGATTGGATTAAAAGGGATTCAGCGCTCAATATTCGGAATCTTCATCAACGATACCATTTTGAATGGGGACAAGTAAATAGTGACAACTTTAAATCAGGATTTGACTATAATCACTAGAACACATGCACTTGAATCCTAGAACCCTTGATTCCTGGAACCCTTTTTGGGATCATCTAATCTTTTCGAAATGATTATTATGACTGGACTAGAGAAGGGTAAATTGTCACGAAACAAAAAAAGAGACCTTTGCGAGGAGAAGGGGATTTTGCAAAGGTCTCTAAAAATGACATCATGCTGTTTAAAGGAGGGTGGTAAAATTTAAGCAATCATGCCATTTTTAATCAGATCGTATTCAAATTTTTTAAAAAGATTGTTTAACTTTAAGGCGACTTCGGCATACTTGCCACTGATGTCCTGTTGAAAATCAACATGAATCTTATCAATTTTATTTCTCATTTTTTTAAGGGTTTTCCGCCTTTGGTACCATAAATCGGCAACACTATGCAGGGCATCCTTAGAGCCTCCAAGCACTGTTTGTGAATATTGATTAATTTGATCTCTGAAATAGTTGTAGTTTTTTTCAAGATCTGAGGCTACTTTTTCTATCTTCAGGGTTTCTTGTGTGATTGTATGAAAATGATGCCCAATGATGCAAAATCGTATGGCTTCGGCAAATGTGTCTCGGTTGTGTAAAATATTTCTGAGAACAAATTTTATATACTGGAATCCATAAGCAGTAAATGGCTGACGAAATACTGATTTCAATAACATGCGTATTTCATCAAAACGGATCTGCCTTTGAAAATGCTTAGATGGTTTTATGTTGTCCAGAAGCTTGTTGCACCGGTTAAAGTAATTTTTTAGATTGGAATCATAGATGGCGCCCAATACTTTTTTATACCCTTCTTTCAATTTCACGCTGTCCATTAAAGGGACAAAATTCGTTGCCATCGCGTGTGTGTTATTCCCATCAGGTATTGCTAACAGTCTTCCTTCTCTTTCCATTCGGTCAGAAAGCTCAGTGCCCGGTAGGGCGTTTAACAGACCCACCATGGCCTGGGGAATTCCCGTTTGCTGAATAAAAGAAATTTGCCGATCAAAGATATCTTCCTTGTCCGTGTCAAAACCAATGATAAATCCAGCCATGACTTCAATGCTGTATTCTTGAACAGTTTGTATAGCTTCTACCATGTCGATTTTTAAATTCTGAAATTTTCCTGTTTCTTTCAGCGCTTCCGTAGAAGGTGTTTCGATACCGATAAAAACCTGATTAAAGCCCGCGTCTCTCATTTGGGCAAGCAGTTCGTTGTCGTCAGCAATATTTATACTGGCTTCTGTGGTAAAGCGAAAAATATGGCCGTGCTTTATTTGCCACTCAATAATCACGGGCAAGAGTTCTTTCTTCACGTGTTTTTTATTCCCAATGAAATTATCATCCACCATAAACACAGGGCCCTCCCATCCTGATTGATAAAGAACGTCGAGCTCACGGATGACGGTTTCAGCGGACTTCACTCTTGGTTTGTTTCCATATACTTTCCATATATCACAGAATTCGCATTTAAACGGACAGCCCCGGGAATATTGGATAGACATGGACGAGTACGCATTCATGTCCAGAAGATCAAAGCGGGGTGTAACAGTACTTGTTATATCCGGACGTTCTGGTTGGCGATATATCTTTTTTGCATTGCCTTTTTCAAGATCCTGCAAAAAGTTTTTAAATGTGTCCTCCACTTCACCCAGCACAAAATGGTCCACGCCATCAATTTCCTGATAACTGGATGTAGCGTACGGTCCGCCTGAGACAACGGGTGTTTTCAATCGGTTGCAGTCAGCAATTACTTTTTTTAACGATTCTTTCTGAATGATCATCGCGGAAACAAAGACCGCGTCAGCCCATTGAATATCTTTTTCGTTTAAGGGCTCTATGTTCATATCAATGAGCCGTAAGTTATAGTTCTCAGGGAAGAGGGCGGCAAGGGTGATTAAGCCAAGAGGAGGCATGGCGCTTTTCTTCTTTAAAAATTTAAGTGCGTATTTAAAACTCCAATAAGTATTTGTTGGCACTTCCGGATAAACCAGTAGAATGTTTTTAACGGTTGACATGGTATAAGACCTCAATGAGAATATGGATTATTGTTTTTAAAGCGGCAAAGTTTATTTTAATGTTTATAAATGTAGTTGTATTTTAGAGGATATAAATGGGTAAGCAAAGAGTTGTTTTTGGTTTTACAAAAGTTTTACATACGCCTAGATCTAACAAATCATTAGGGGCTGATATTTTTAACACGGAGGACTCAGAGAAGGGAAAGGGCTAAAACGGAGAAAAGGCGAAACGGTGAAATATAGGACAGGATTGCCAGGAATTACCGAATGTTTCTTTTTTTCGGTTTCCGGATGAAACCGAAAAATAATAGATCCGCTTTTAGCAGGAAAAATATTAAAAGCTATAAGTATAGATCATGTATAAAAAAAGCCATATTTAGTTATTCACTATTTGCTTGTTATTCGTTACTATTTACTATTAAATTTACTTGTCATTCATAACTTGTCACTATTTATTATTCCTGATATAAAAGCATTGTTTTTAACTAGACATCAATCACTTGACCCCTCGGCCCCTCGAATCCTTGACCCATTCAAAGGTTTGAGAGAGATGTTTTTATTGGATGTATTTGCAAATTCTTGCCAGTTAATAAGATTATGAAAAAAACACCCTGGTTTTTCCATCCCATCTTTATTTTTGTTTTATCCATTATCGCTCTGGGCATCTCTTTGTTTCTGTATATTTACTGGTATGTGGAAGTCAGCTCGGGCCTTCAATTAATTGTTGAGCGTTTCAACCTCCAACCCGACCAGGTGAAAGAACCACATACCTGGGTTGTTATCGTAGTTCTTTCAATTCTGGTAACCCTGATACTTCTGGGCATACTGAACATTTTTGTTTACTACCAGAAAACCATGCGTCTGTATCGGCTGCAGAATAATTTTATAAATAATTTTACCCATGAGCTGAAAACCCCAGTTACATCCATGCGCCTGTACCTGGAAACATTTTTAAAACACCAGCTCCCGAGAAAGGATCAACTCAAGTATATCAATTACATGATCCAGGATATTGATGGCCTTTCAGAAAATATTAACCGGATACTCAGCCTCGCCAGAATTGAAAGCAAAAGTTATAAAAGAGAATTCGAACCCCTTGATCTTGTGGACGTAGTCAGACAGTTTGTAGATCACAACTCCCATCTGTTTAAAAATGGCCGGATCACTATTTGCAATTCTCCTGATGAGACCTATCCATACCTTGTGAACCGGCCGTTATTTGAAATGCTGTTGATGAATCTGATTACCAACGCGGCAAAATACAATGATTCGAACATCCTACAGGTTGACATTACCTTTGAAACACACAAGAAAAAACTGCATATTACGTTTAAGGACAACGGGATAGGGTTTAAAAAAAGGAAACGGAAAAAGATTTTTAAAAAATTTTACCAGATCGGAAGCTCGGATGATATGTCAGCCAAAGGTACGGGACTGGGCCTTCACGTAGCGCATAATATCGCTAGGATCCATAAGGGAAAGATTGTAGCGGACAGCCCGGGCATCGGGAAGGGTTCAGTATTTACACTTACTCTTCCGTATTCAGAGAAAATTATCGCGCGCATTCATAAGCGTTTTGAATCGGCCCGCAAGTAGGAAGCCATGGATAAAACAAAGAAAAAACGGATACTGGTGGTTGAAGATGAAAACCATATTGCTGAAGGATTACGGCTGAATTTGTCGTTACAGGGATATGAGGTTTCAGTGGCTTTAGATGGTATAACAGCGCTTCAGCAGTTGAAAAAATTTCGGCCGGATCTCGTTGTCCTGGATATTATGCTGCCTGGGATTGATGGATACACGGTGCTCAAAAGCATCCGCGTGGAAAATGAACGGCTGCCTGTGTTAATTTTATCAGCCAGGGGTGCACCTGATGACAAGGTCAAAGGTTTTTCCTACGGTACGGATGATTACCTGGTGAAACCATTCGATCTTGAGGAGTTTCTGCTCAGGGTAAAAAGGCTATTAACGCGTGTAGCATGGAATATTGATCCGGGTGATATAGATGAATCCAAAGTGTCTCCGGTTCCGAAGAAATATACATTTGGCTGCAATGAAATCAATTTTGAAATGTCTACGGCTGCGTGTAAAAACAAAACCATCAGTCTCACCGAACAAGAGTTGAAACTGCTGAAGCTTTTTATATTAAATCGCGGAAAACCCCTTTCACGTAATACGCTTTTAGAGATCGGCTGGGGATATACGGGAAAAACTGAGACCCGGACAGTGGATAATTTTATTGTCCGGTTTCGAAAATATTTCGAAGACAATCCCAAAAAACCACAGTATTTTAAGAGCCTTAGATCTGTAGGGTATGTATTTGATTATGAGCAAGAGATAGTGACAAGTGAAAAGTAATTAGTAACGAGTAAATAGTAAATAAGCAAATCGAATCTTTTTATTTTTAAACAGGATCTACATGATATACATAATTTTTTCCGTTAAATCCTTTCAAATATATCTCTTAAGCTTAAAATATCTGTGAATATCTGTGAAAATCCGTACCTTGCTTTATTATCATTCCGAATGTGATCTGGGTCTCAACTAGCTGTATTATTATAATAATTTATCTATTCACTATTCACTATTTATTCCTTGCCTAAATCGCAATTTAATTATATAAAATTTATTTTATTTATAAAGCAAGGCAGGTAGTATTCCTATGAAATCTGAAATTTCCGAAAGAAAATATAATCTTTCCATCGATGTTGATGCGATTGCGGCTGGAATCGCGGAAACACAATATTCCAGTGGTGAAATTCCCTGGTGCAGGGGTCAAAAATCGGATCCTTGGGACCATGTGGAGGCAGCGATAGGTTTGAGTATTGCCGGGTATCTTCAAGAAGCGAGACGAGCGTATGAGTGGCTGGCCGATACTCAGCTTGAAGACGGCAGTTGGTACGCCGCTTATATAGAGGGTGTTCCGGAAGGCAAGACCCGTGAAACCAACATGACGGCCTACATCGCGGTCGGTATTTATCATTACTATCTAATTACAGAAGACCTTACCTTTGTTCGAAAAATGTGGCCGACTGTCAAAGCGGCCATTGACTTTGTGGTCAGCCTTCAGGCCCCCACAGGAGAAATCTATTGGGCCATCAGTCCGGAAAATAAAACCGATCACATGGCCCTCTTGACCGGATCAAGCTCTATATACATGAGCCTGAAATGCGCACAGGCATTATCGAATCTGCTTGGATACGATATGCCAGCATGGAAAAAAGCGATGCACAGGCTCGCAGACGCCATACAAAATAAACCCCAGCAGTTTAATATGACTAAGTCCAGGTTTTCCATGGACTGGTTTTATCCTGTTCTGACCGGCGCCATTACAGGGCAAGAAGCGCAGGCAAGGTTTGATAAGTATTGGAAAAAATTTGTGATCGAGGATCATGGTGTTTTGTGTGTGTCCAATGAGCCGTGGGTGACCATCGCTGAGAGCTGTGAGCTTTCTCTGGCGCTTTCTGCCATTGGTAATTACAATCTTTCTGAAATCGTGTTCAACTGGATCTGTGATAAAACATTTGACGACGGTTCGTACTGGTGCGGTTACACGTGCCCGGATATGACTATCTGGCCGCAGGATAAATTTACATGGACAAACGGTGTGGTTCTCATGGCCGCGGATGCGATTTACAACCTGACACCTGCTGGCAAGCTGTTCAGTCACCAGTACTGGAATTCCTCAGAATTTTCTTCATTTAACGGGATGTGAAGCGATAACCTCTTAGCATTTATAAAACCCCGGCATATAATATGAGACCTTTGCAAAATCTTACTTTTTGCCTAATTTCTGCGACAAGCTCAAATTTCAATCCTCGAAATACTCCGAGTATTCCTGTGGTTAATCCGCCAAAGTTCGGTGGCGGGATTAAAATTATCGCTTTCCTTGAACTAGAGTAAAAATCAGCATTTTTCAAAGATCTCAATATATTTGTTTTCATATAGTAATAGGTAAAGTGCATTGAGAAGAGAACATCGGCCATATTATATAAAAAAGTTTTTTACAGACATTCAGAAGTTTTATGTAAAGCACTTTCTCGAGCCTCAGTTGAAATCTTTGGGCGAGGAGCCCAGTTTTATCAAGCCCTGGCATATTGAGGTGTTTGGATCGCCTATTGAAATTGGCAATTATGTCAATATTATTGCTTCTCCGGACAGCAGGGTACGCCTGACAGTATGGCCTACAAATCCGGATAGAAAGGATGAGGGGCGGATAAGCATCGGCAGTTACTGCGTGATTTGCCCGGGTGTTCGGTTAAGCTCAGCTATGGAAATAACCATTGGCGATTCCTGTATGATGGCGAATCGTGTGTATATTACAGATTCAGACTGGCATGATATTTATAACCGTGCATCCACAGGGAATCCGAAGCCCGTTCGCATAGAAGAAAACGCTTGGCTTGGCGATAGTGTGATTGTATGCAAGGGTGTAACCGTTGGAAAAAACAGCATTATTGGCGCAGGCGCTGTGGTGGCCAGCGATATTCCTGCCAATGTGATTGCCGCGGGAAATCCCGCCAAAGTCATCAAAGAACTCGATCCCAACGAACAAGTCACCCCTAGGTCTCAATGGTATTCAAATCCGGATAAGCTTTTCATGTATTTTGATATGATTGATAAAGATGAATTGAAAAGTAACACGTGTCTGGGTTGGATTCGATCCATTTTTCGTCCCAGTAAGAATGATTAGACCTGCCACCAACTATTTGAGACCTTCGAAAAATATTAATTTTTGTTCAAGTTCAAGGAAGGCGATAATTTTAAGCGCAGGAATACACGGAGTATTTTGAGCATTAAAATTAGAGACTGACGTAGTAATTGAGCAAAAAGAGATGTTTTTCAAAGGTCTCTTCGAGTGAACGGATTCGTCTTCATTTCGTTTTCCACAGTCGAATAAGGCATGCCGCCGTAATCATGCCCCGGCCATACTCTTGTTTCTTTTGGCAGGGTGTATATCTTTTCATGAACCGATTTTAAAAGTTTTCTCATGGACCCCCCGCGCAAATCTGTTCTTCCCACCGCCCCTACAAAAAGCGTGTCCCCTGTAAACACATTTCCTTCCATGTATAGGCAGATTCCCCCGGGTGTATGGCCTGGTGTGTGAAGTACTTTTAACTTTGTATTGCCGATGTTTATTGTATCATTGTCTTCAAGCAGGGTTTGCGGTTTCGGGGATTTGCTTCCGCCAATCATTCTGGAAAAGGTCCGGTTCGCAATACTTGTCAGTTTTTGCGCGTCTAGTTTGTGAATGTAAAGGGCTGCACCTGTTTTAGATATTATTGAAGCATTTCCTGCTGTATGATCCGCATGGTTGTGTGTGTTTATCAGGTGGGTTACCGTAAACCCGGTGCTATTTACTTTGTTTAATATTTCTTTTGTATCAAAAGCAGGGTCGATGAGGGCGCATGTTTTAGAACTTTTGTCGCCGACCATGTAGCAAAATGTCGCCATTTTATCCAGGCGCATTTGGATGATTTGTGTATCGTTGTTTGCACAGTGTTCTGATAAAACTTTCATATAACTTAATCTCCTTTAGTAGAATGAGCGCAATACAAGTTTGTCATGCCGGACTTGATCCGGCATCTAGGCATCATTGCTTTCAAATCCCTGAATCCTATTAAGGTCATGAACTCTAATATATATACAACATAACACTTTTAGGGATATGTCAAAAGAAGAAAAACTTGTAAGATTATGTAGGGTACAACGTTTTAAGTAGCTGGTAAGGTCTAATTTTTTTGTAAGCGCCTTTAAATTAAATGCCAAGTTAGTTAACCTGGGAAACAACGTCCCCCTCCCTTTTACCAAATTGATCTAAGAAGAAAAACCTTCAAATTAAATTCATCTTTTCTGTGTAATTAATCAGAGCCTCCAGATAGCGCGATTTAACCTGCTGATTTGCAAGGGTCTGCTTGAACGGCGGAAGTTTCAGAATGACGCCTAAAACTGCAGCCATAGCTCTATGACTCCATAAGACCTGATTATCAAAAATCAGGTTCTGTAACTTACCCCGTTCAATGGCCATTACCACCGCCCTGTGTGTTCCGTTCAGGGGTGTAATAATTCTTTTCGGTCGAGATTTTAAGTGAATACTGTCCATTGAGCAAGCTCTCACGCAAACACCGCATCCCAGACAAAGATCTTCATCCAACTTCGCCACTTTCATTTTGGGTTTGACTGGGTTGTTCGAGGAAACCAATGTCATTGCTTCTACCGGGCATGCCGTCACACATTTTCCACATCCGTTGCAGTCAGACTCGGTCACAACCGGAATAAAATTGGTTGTATGGACAGGGTTTAGAATCGCAAATCGACGGGCAACGATCATCGCCTCGCAGCAGCACCCACAGCAGTTGCAAATAAAATTTACTCTCTCTCTTACATTTTCCCCGAACTGAACCAAGTTGTGTTCATAAGCCATCTGCAATAAATCAAGGCATTCTTCCTTCTCTATCAAACGGGCACAGCCGTGCTTAATAAGCGACGCGGCTGTGCTGTTAAATGTCATGCATATTTCCTGCGGCGCTTTGCAGGCTCTGCCCACGTGATGCATTTTGTGACGGCAGTAGCAGATCCCAATACCCTGATGAGTAGCACTTTTTATAACTTCGGTCGCCAGTTCATAATCCAGAACATGCAGTGCATTTTCGTTGGACAAGACAGGTTCATGGACAAAGGTCCGCCCCAATTGAGTTTGACCCTGGGTGAATAGCTCCCTGACGAAATCTTCTTCCACATTTAAATATTCATAAAACAGTTCGCTTAATACCTTTTGATCAATGTCATCCCGCACGCGCATTAAAGAGAACTCGAAAAAACCCGCCATCGGAGGAGGCAGGGCATAAACGGATTCCTCATCCTGTTCGATATCAACCAGGATAGCACGGCCGGCCAATTCATCCAGTACCTTTTGAGTGCTAGTCAGAGACATTTTCCAGATGAGGCTGGCTTTTTTCGCTGTGAAGGGTTTGATAGGCATGAGTGAAACCAGTTCGGCCTCTTTCTCACTAAAAAGCATTTTCAAGATTTTGAATAATAGCGCGGAGGGGGGTGCTCCTTGAGGAAAGCGATTCAATCTGTCTGCTAACTCGGAGTAGTCGGATTTGATTGTGTTATGAGCCATGATTAAACTTTATCTCTCTAACGTATTAAAGATCAGAAATTAACTGGGATTAAGGGGACGTAGTCTCCTACGTAAACCAACTAACCTTCAATTTGTTTAATTTGAAAAACCGTTTGGCAAAAGATCGAAATGATTCTATGTTGTTAATTTGGTGGTTTTTTTATTGTCATGACAGGGGCTTAGACTAATATTTTAGCTCATCTTTAGTCAAGACCTATAAAATTAATTGACATATCAGATCATAAGTAAATGCAATTTATAATTTAAATCCTTTCCCATTTGCTGATATTCTTGTAAATTTATGGGCCTATAAACAAAAACAAGGTTGCTTTATATAAAAAGATTAACAGTAACCACAATACGGGCATTTATGTCCATTTGCCCAGATAACGGATTCAAAAAAGTGTCTACAGGCAATTTCATTTGTAAATTGTTTCTTAAGTTAGTTAATATTCATGGGATCTCCTCCTTTTTTTAGAGAAGATCCTACACCATGTATGTGACAGATACGGTCAAAAACCTTAAAATTGTTTATAGGCCCGAAAATTTATAACTTTCTCTTTTATTTGTGAAAAATGGTTGACTTTACACGATCGTGCAAATATGCTTTCACATAAAATAAAGTGTCAATTCAAAACCTGCACTATAGAATAAATATCTATTGGAATAAATAACTTATGAATAACGAAAACCATTAAATTAAAATGAGGTTAGACTATGAATGTTATTGTTATTGTAGCGGATACTTGGCGTTTTGATTATCTGGGCTGTTATGGAAATGAATGGATTAAAACGCCCAATATTGATCAATTGGCAGCGGAATCCACTGTATTTGAAAATGCGTATGCCGAGGGTTGCCCCACAGTGCCAACCCGCAGAGCCCTTTTAACCGGCCGTTATACCCTGCCGTATCGGGGGTGGGGACCTTTGTTGCCCGAAGATAAAACCCTGGGGGACATATTATGGTCAAAAAGTGTATGGACGGCCCTGGTCACAGATACCGGCCCAATGCACATGCCCGGGTATGGGTATGAACGCGGGTTTGATTTTACCCAGTACTTCCGCGGTCAACAATTTGATTATTTTTACCGCAATGATCCCTGTACCCTTGATCCGGCCAAATTTCACAAACCGGCCTTTGATCCAAAACAGCCGGATCAGGAGCTTCCTGCAAGTCAGCACGCGTATCACGAACTGATGGATTATCTTCCTTTGCGCCAGAAGTGGCAGGGCGAAGAAGATCAGTACGCTGCCAAAGTGTGCGGTGCTGCCATGGATTGGCTGGAGAAAGTGGATCGGGAAAGGCCGTTTTTATTGTGGCTGGATTGTTTTGATCCTCACGAACCCTGGGACCCTCCTTCGGTCTGGGATCCGAAACTGAAATGCCCCTATGACCCTGACTATGAAGGCATGGAGATCATCAACCCTGTTCCGACGGTGGTAGACGGCTACCTGACTGATCAGGAGACGCATCATATACGGATGCTGTATGCCGAAAAAGTCACCATGGTTGATCGCTGGCTGGGAAAAGTATTGAATAGGCTCAAGGAACTTGATGTATATGAAGATTCGCTGATTTTATTTTTGTCCGACCACGGCCAGCCTTTAGGGAACAATGAACACGGCCATGGGATTATCCGTAAATGCCGCCCCTGGCCATACGAAGAATTATCACACATTCCTTTCATTGTGCGATACCCTGGTGCAGATCCCAAGAGAATATCTTCATTCGTTCAGACTGTCGATGTGGCTCCGACAATCCTTGACTTCTTAAATATCAGCGACGGGGGCGAGCTCATGCAGGGACACAGCCTGCTGCCCATGATTCGGGGTGAAACGGACAAGGTGAGAGATTTTGCCATCAGCGGCTATTTCAACTTTTCATGGAGTCTTATTACCGACGACTGGTCATACATTAACTGGATCGACAATAAAGATGTAACAGATCCTGTAAAAACTATGTCCATGTATGGTTTTACTCAGGTTGAAGAAAATATGGATGTATGGACATGTACACCGGGCAGCATCGGCGAAACACCGGATTTAAATGAATTATACAACCGCCGCACCGATCCGTTTCAGCTAAATAATCTTCTGGGTAAAGAGCCTGAAGTGGAACGCGAAATGCACGAAGCCCTGATGACGTTTATGCAGGGGCTGCGCGCAGAGAAATAATTAAGGAGATGATTATGGATACTGTTTCTGAACTGGCTGAAGCTCTATGGACGGGTAAAACAGATACCTATAAGTATCATCCGTTCAGTCCGCCCTTTGGTATGGAAAAGGTGGCTGAAGATACCTGGTTTTATAAAGGATTTTCCAACTCGATCTTCCGCAACACGCCTGAGGGGATGATCGTCATCGATACGGGAACATGGTGGGAAAGCGGTACAAGATTTGTGGCCGCGAGAGAGAAGTTTACCTCTCGTCTGGACACCGCGGTATTCACCCACGGTCATACGGACCATGTATTCGGGATGAATCACTATATTGAGGAAGCCAAAGAAAAAAACTGGCATCCGCCCAAAGCAGTGGCTCATGAAGC
>JAFDFT010000636.1 GCA_019309685.1 Deltaproteobacteria bacterium | reverse complement strand
CCGATTGAAATCGCCATGGACAGACCGGTTTGTATTCATACCGGCACGGCATCCGGAATTGTTATAGGCGGGAACCTGACAACGCTATGCCACCTTATAGGGACGCCTTATATGCCTTCGTTTAGCGGGCGTATTTTGGTTCTAGAGGATACGGGTGAGGCCTGTTACCGAATCGACAGGATGCTTACACAGATGAAGCTTGCAGGATGTCTGGACGGGATTGCCGGAGTTGCGGTGGGTTCATTTGATGACTGCGGCAGCATGGATGAGCTATACGGTGTGATAGAAAATATTTTTAAAGAATATCGTATCCCGATTTTAGCGGGTTTTGATGCAGGGCACGGTGAGACGAATATTACTTTTCCTGTTGGGCTTGAAGCAACCCTTGATGCTGATAAAGGAAAATTATCATTTCATACATCTGCAGCAAAATGATTCAAGACCTGAATTTTGCATGAAAATTAATGAAAATCTTTTTCAATGAGCCATAATAATAGTTCCAGCAGTATTTTGATATTGAAGCGATATTCATCCCCATGAAAAAAGCTGACACTCTCATGAAGCAAGCTGTTACGGATAATGTTTTTCCGGGAAGCGTACTGCTGGTTTCAAAAAAAAATGAAGTGGTCTTTTTCGAGGCGTATGGGCGGGCCAATATTGATACGAAGCTTCCAATGAAAAGGGAGACACTGTTTGATCTGGCATCTCTTACCAAACCGCTTGCCCAAACCGCTTGCCACAACACTGGCCGTAATGAAACTCATCCAGCAATCCAGACTTGCGCTGGAACAAATGCTTGGCGCCGTGTTGCCAGTGTTCAAAAACACTAAAAAGGAACAGATAACGATCCGTCAATTATTATCCCATTCTTCCGGATTGCCGGACCACAAGCCTTATTATTTAAAATTACGAAAGCTTCCAGTTGATGAAAGAAGGGCTGGGCTTAGAGAATTTCTTGTCAAGGAGCCCCTTATATCACCTATAGGTGAAAAGGCTTTATACAGTGATCTTGGTTTTATGATTTTGTGCTGGGTAGTGGAGTCTGTTTCCAAAAACCGATTGGATTATTTTGTAGCAGACGAGATTTATCAGCCGCTGGGGATTAACACTGCAGATGAGTTATTTTTTGTAGACCTTGGTTTGCCGCCGAGGAAGGCTGAATTCGCGGCTACTGAATTATGCCCGTGGCGGAAAATTCTATTAAACGGGGTGGTGCATGATGATAATGCATATGCTGCAGGAGGTATTGAAGGTCACGCAGGGCTGTTTGGTAAAGCATCAGCGGTCAATTCGCTTCTGTTAGAATTGTTGTCCGTGTTCAATGATCATTCTGAAACACAGGTGTTTCAAAAAGAGTTAGTCCATACCTTTTTCCAAAAACAGGGTGAAAGTGATATGGCCTTGGGCTTTGATACGCCGTCTGAGCATCATTCCAGCTGCGGTGACTTCTTTTCCAAAAAAAGCGTTGGACATCTGGGCTTTACAGGAACATCCTTCTGGATAGATATTGAAAGGTCTATCCTCGTAATCCTTTTATCAAATCGTGTTCATCCTCACAGAAGGAATGAAAAGATTAAGGCGTTCAGGCCTGTACTGCATAATGCGGTGATGCAAAGTTTGATGGCTTCGTAATCCCGCCGATGGCGGGACTGCGTTGCGCTGCGTCCCTCGTTACTGCGGAGTACCATAAGTACACCTCATTCCTCGGGATTTGCGCCGTTTGTTGGAGCGAAGCGGAAATCCCGCTATAAGCGGGAAACTTGAACTTTTTACGAAGCCATCTAGTTTAGGTGTTAGATAAAAGATGGATATATAGAATTAAACAGCACCTATTTTCGCCATGAAGCGAAAAATCACTCTATACGTTTGGTTTTAGGTAAATAGAATAGAAAAATTGCTTATATTTCTACTTGAGATTGCTGGGTATTTTTGTTAAATATAATATTTTTATAATTTGGCAAATATGCACTTTTTGTGCAGGAAAATGAGGCGTTATGAATTTATTTTTAGACAGGGTAATTGGTACATTTTCAAATGATCTGGCAATTGACCTCGGGACCGCGAACACACTGATTTATATCAAGGACAAAGGGCTGGTATTAAATGAGCCGTCCGTTGTCGCGGTAAGCAAGGACGGCCGGTCAAGAAACCGGATACTGGCTGTTGGCATTGAAGCAAAAGGGATGCTGGGAAGAACCCCCGGTCATATTGAGGCAATCCGTCCCATGCGGGACTGAGTGATAGCGGATTTTGAAGTTGCTGAAGCAATGCTGCAGTATTTTATCCGTAAAGTGCACAATCGGCGAATGTTGGTGAATCCGAGAGTGGTAATTGCGGTACCATCCGGAATTACGCCTGTTGAAATTCGAGCGGTAAAGGAATCGGCTGAATCTGCCGGTGCC
>JAFDFT010000216.1 GCA_019309685.1 Deltaproteobacteria bacterium | reverse complement strand
GCTGAGCGGAATCTTCCTTGTTCTTTTTGGATGCGGCCTCCTATTTCAGTCAATTTCTCTTATCTTTATATTTACACCTCTTTTCATTCTTATTAATGGTATAGAAATTAAAATGATTGAAGAGCCTGAGCTTGAAATGCGTCTGGGTCGAGAATATCTTGAATATAAAAAAAACACACCCATGTTTATTCCGAAGGTGTTGAGAAGATACAGAATTTAAAAATAAGACGCCCCAATAATGTAACGGCTCGTTCAATTATATTCATGTATTTTTTAATAATTTAGAACATTCAGGCTTTACGGGAATCTAGATGCATATCGTCATAATCGACATTGTTCAGTCCATTGGTTCAGGAATCTTAGTGGGTTTAGTATACGCACTTCTGGGTCTTTCTATCGTTATCATCTTCAGGGCTTCAGGGACCTTTAACTTTGCGGTAGGGCAGCTTCTCGTTATCGGCACTTTTCTTTTTTATACACTATTTGCCAGACAGGCGCTGCCCCTTATTATCGCATTTCCCTTAGGCCTGTTAACTGCGGGAATTGCGGGTGCTGTTATTGAGCACCTTACAATTAAACCACTGATTGGACGGGACCCCATCTTTATGACAAAGGCAACGCTTGGACTATTTTTTCTGTTGAGTGCATTCATTCAATTTGTTTTGAAATATATAGGTTCTTCCGGCTGGTCACCCCTGAACCTGCCGGATATAACCTTTAAGATGAGTCGTCTTTTTTTTCTTTCCGAGCAAATATGGGCTGGTTTATTATCCTTATTAACATTTGGCCTTGTTATCATATTTCTTTTAGGTACCCGATGGGGTTTGGCTGTTCGGGCTGTCTCTGAAAACCAGACTATTGCCACTGCTTTTGGGATCAACGCCCGTTTTATTTTAATGATTACCTGGAGTGTCAGCGCAATGTGCGTCGCTGTGGCAGGGATCATGATCTCAAACTTTGGTGTTTTTTCCACTTCTCTGGCGCAAGTCGGATTTCGGGCGATCCCGGTTGTTCTCATTGGTGGGATGGACAGCATTCGTGGCGCTTTTATTGCCGGTATTGCCATTGGTATATTTGAGAGCCTAACGGCAGCTTATATCGAACCCCTGGGTCTGATCGGCTTCAAAGAAGTCGCAGCCTATATTATACTCCTGATAATGCTTTTCATCCGTCCATATGGACTTTTCGGCACAGTCCGCATCGAAAGGGTTTAAAATTGGCCTGTAACAGATGTCCTAAGCGCCTACTGACTTAATCAGATGCCTTCAATAGTATTCCTCCAAATAATAAATAGTTAGCGCCCATCGACAAATTGCTATTTTGCCCGATTTTCCGCCTTCGCAAAGAGATACGGCGAGACAAGCTGTGTCCCCAGTGAGCAGGAGCAATGAGCATTTGATTGATTTGGGATATTTATTATTTACGTTTTATGAAAAAAATCTATTGTTGATTTTAGATCACATTTGTGCAAAAAAACTTTATGCTAAATGAGCACGCAATGGATAAACGATTAAATGGCAAAGTAGCAATTGTAATTGGCGCGGGGCAAACACCCGGAGATACCATTGGAAATGGAAGAGCCATATCTCTTTTATTTGCCCGTCACGGAGCGAAAGTCCTGCTTGTTGACCGCCGGTTGAATTCAGCTGAAGATACAAAAAAAATGATTGACAGCGAAGGCGGGATGTCTACTGCCTTAGAAGCAGACATAACAAAAGAAGAAGACTGCAGAAAAATTACTGAAAAATGCGTTGAAGCTTATGGGTGCATAGACATTCTGGTTAACAATGTCGGCATTGGGGCAGGCGACAATACTGTGCCTAAATTGGACCCTGAAGCATGGGACAACATTTTTAATGCAAACCTTAAGGGGATATTTTTAACCTGCAAGCATGTAATCCCGGTAATGGAAAGTCATGGAGATGGTTCAATTATCAGCATTTCGTCTGCGGCCGCTGTATGCGCTGTTGGAATGACTGCATATAAAGTATCCAAAGCCGGAGTCAATGCCTTGACTCATCAAATGGCCATGAAATATGCAAAGAAAGGAATCCGCGTAAACGCGATTATGCCAGGGTTAATGAATACGCCCATGGCAATCGAAGGAATATCAGGAGCCACGGGGAAAAACAAAGAAGAACTTATCCGTTTTAGAAATGATTTGGTCCCTTTAAAGGGCGGAATGGGAGACGCCTGGGACACTGCTTACGCCGCTCTTTTTCTTGCATCAGATGAAGCAAAGTTTATCACCTCAGTTATTCTTCCTGTAGATGGCGGACAGAGCTCAAGGATTGGGTAATAGGCCTTCCATTAAAACCACCTTCTAGCATTCTGTATCAGGATTTTTCCTGATACGATTTATACTGATGAGCTGTTATATGTTTTTCTTTCTTGACCCAATTTCATCAAAATAATAAGCTTGGGCTTAAGATTAAAAAAGGAGACTTTTGAAAAATAGTAATTTTTGCCTGCCCCGTTAAATTAGTTTTGCATTTAACCGGGGTTCAAGTTCAAGTCGAAGACCCCGAACTTTAAGCTGAGGGGGAAGCGATAATTTTAACTATATGAATTCACTTAGCATTTCGAGGATTAAGCCGCCAAAGTTCGGTGGCGGATTAAAATTTGAGCCCGCCAAAGGCGGATGTTCCACCTGACACATAAATTGTGCAAAAAGTGGGGTTTTGCAAAAGTTTCAAAAGGAGGACTTAATGACAAGCAACCGCGTATCTTGGATTGAGTACAAAGGGGAAAAGATATTATATGCTGATTATTCCAATGCAACGCCAGATGAAATCATATCAACCGCAAAAGAATCTGTTTCTATTTCCTGCGCTCAGGAAAAAAAATCAATTTTGCAGCTCGTTGACGTATCGAATGCAAATTATGATCTAAAATCATGGCAGACAGTGAGACAGGGGGCAAAAGAAACAGTACCATACTCCAAGGCATCTGCCGTACTAGGCGTTGAAGGGGCGAAAAAATATCTGTTAACCGTCACGAAAATGGTATCTAAAAGAAATATAAAAGCATTTGACAATATTAACGATGCCAAAGAATGGTTAGTAAGTCAAAAATAAACATCGGATAAAAAGTAACGGTTTCGTCAAGAAAGATAATTAACATTTAATTTCAATATTATGGAGGGATAAAATGAGTAGTGATCGTATATACTGGATAAAACATAAAGGTAAAAAAATACTGTGTGTGGATTACTCCAACGCGACTGCCGCGGAAGTACTACCTGTCATTGAAGAATCAAGATCTCTTATTGTAACATTGGAAAAGGGTTCTGCTTTACAGTTGGTTGATGTCACCAACTCAGATTATGACAAGAAATCCTGGCAGGCAATGAGACAGGCAGCCAAAGACACAACGCCCAATACAAAAGCATGGGCCATACTTGGCGTGGAAGGGGCAAAGAAGTTTTTATTAAAAGTCGCACAAATGGTCACCAAGGGAAACATTAAGGATTTTACTGACCTGGAAGAAGCCAAAGACTGGCTGGTTAGCCTGGATTAAATACCAAGGAGAATACAATTGAATGATCTGGAAAGAGAAAAGAAAAAGGGACTCAATTTTTTCTATCTTGCCAAAGGAGCGTTAAAACGACTAATTGCGGGGAAAAAATATCACACACCGGGATTCGGCCTGGGATCACAGTTGTTCTCAACAATGGCAAAGCATATTATTGAAAAGCTCGGACCTGAAGAAGGAGAAGCACTGATTAAGCAGGCAGTGGAATCATTCGGAAGAGAACGGGGGAAGCGTATCGCTGAGGTTGTCCAAAATAAAGGAAAACCACTGTCCCTGGCAAACTGGCTGATTTATACGGACATCTCTTCTAAAAATTTTGGGGCAAAACCAAGCCTTCCTGATGGGGATCTTGAAGCAAAAGTCGGAAACTGTATTTTTTATAATGCTGCCGAAAAGTGGGGCCTTGGAGAATACGCCAAGCTGTACTGCAAGTATGCGGACTATGCTATTCTGGATGGTTACAACCCGGATGTCAAACTTCTTTTAGAACAGCGCCAAAAGACCGGTAAAGACCATTGTCTATTCAGGTATATTATGAAAGAAGAAAATAAGTAGAGCATTCGTCATTTCATCCGAATTGCTACAAAAGATGCGTATGTGACAATTGCTCTGCAGCCAAAAAACAATACCTTAAAAATTAGCTGCCACGTTAAATATCATGTGATGGCAAAGCAAAAAGTCCAAGTTTCCCGCTTATAGCGGCATTTCCGCTTTGCTTCAACAAGCGCCACATTGACGAGAGGTGAAGCGCAGTCCGCCATAGGCGGATTGCGAAACCATCAATATTACTTCAAACCCGCTTCCTTATAATACTTCATCGCTCCGGAATGTATGGGTGCGGACAAACCTTCCAGCATATTTTCCTTTGTGAGATTTTTATAAGCAGGATGAAGTGTTTTAAATTCTTCAAAATTCTCATAAACTTCTTTTGTTATGGCATAAACCACCTCTTCAGAAACCCTGGCTGAGGTTACGAATGTAGCCTTGACGCCGAAGCTATCGACATTTTTCTCATTCTCTGCACCTGGATATAGATCTATAGGGATGAAAGACTTCGCGTAATAAGGATATTTCGCAAGAAGTTTATCTATCCCGGTAATAGAGGCAAATCTGACTTTCCGCATCCCGGAAGTCGCCTCTTTGATAGATCCGCTGGGATGGCCAACCGTATAAAAAAAAGCGTCAATTCGCCCGTCTTGAAGCAGTCCCGCGGATTCAGAAGCCTTGATTCCCTCTGCCTTAAGGTCTGTTTTATAGTCGAGCCCAACCGTTTCGAGAGCGTCAATAGCATTCTGGCGCTGACCGGATCCCGGATTCCCAATGTTTACCCGTTTGCCTTTCAGATCTCTGATATCCTTTATGCCCGAGTCAACCGCAGCCACAAGGGTTACAGACTCAGGATGAATGCTGAAAACAGCACGAAGGTCATCCTGCTTTCCTTTATCTTCCCATTCCGCGAGACCATTTATTGCCTGGAACTGACGGTCTGACTGAACAATCCCAAACTGCAAATCACCTGACATAATCGCGTTAACGTTAAATACGGATCCGCCCGTGGATTCCACTGTACACCGGATGCCGTAAACATCCCTTTTTTTATTGACAATCTTGGCGATCGCACCCCCGGTTGGATA
>JAFDFT010000215.1 GCA_019309685.1 Deltaproteobacteria bacterium | reverse complement strand
TCAGTCGGTTAGAGCATGCGGCTCATATCCGCAGTGTCCGGGGTTCAAATCCCTGCATCGCCACCATCTATATATGAGCCCTTTCGGTATCCCCGGAAGGGCTTTTGCATTCCATAGTTCAGTATTCTTTACTTCAAAAGACGGATAGTATTTTACGAACTTGAAAAGTTGGTGTTTGCCAGAAAATACGTAAAATGATATGAATAAAATAATAAAATTTCCATATACCATATTTTTAAATTATAAAGGATCATTGCACCATGAGAAAACTAGCTGTTGCGCTCCTTTCCGGTGGGATTTCTTCTGAACGAGAGGTCTCTTTAGAGGGTGGAAATCAGGTGTATGAAGCGTTGGATAAAAAAAAATATGCAATTGCCCGATACGATCCGAAAACCGATCTTGTTAAATTAGCAGCAGACGCGGATCACATTGATTTTGCGCTGATTATCCTGCACGGGCCGTATGGTGAAGATGGTACTGTTCAGGGAATGCTTGATCTGCTGGGGATACCCTACCAAGGTTCAGGTGTGACTGGCAGTGCACTTGCCATGAACAAACTGACCGCGAAACAGATTTATGAGCGTTCCGGCATTCCTGTTCCCTCTTATATCGGTATGCGAAAGGGTGATAGGCTGAATCCTGATGATGTTGTAAAAAGATTAAGCCTGCCATTAGTCATTAAGCCCGTTAGTTGCGGTTCAAGTGTAGGCATGTCTATTGTGAAATCCAAAGAGGACCTGCAAGAAGCCGTTGATAAGGCCTTTTCGCATGATAGTTGTGTTTTAATAGAAGCTTATATTGAAGGTGTTGAACTCACCGGCAGCATTATTGGAAATGATACCCTGGAAGCATTACCCATCATAGAAATCATTCCAGATGAAAGCCACGATTTTTTTGATTACGAAGCGAAATACACCCCAGGGCTTACCCAGGAGATATGTCCAGCCCGTATTGATGAAGCGATGACAGAAAAAGCGCAAACATATGCTAAACTGGCGCACAGTGCGCTTTTTTGTAAGGGATACAGTAGAACCGATATGATCCTTAGCGGGAAGGATATATATATTCTTGAGACCAATACAATTCCAGGCATGGCTTCTACAAGCCTGCTGCCGCTTGCCGCGAAAACAGCCGGCATTTCTTTTACCCGGCTTTTGGACAGATTGATTGAGCTGGGAATGGAAGCACACCAAAGAGGCGAACGTTAAATGATCGTCACAGGCAAGAGCGAATTAAGAAAAAAATATGATGCCCTTGGGCCGGGCGATGTATTCATCGGCGGTTTGGCCGGAAAAGGAGGGCAGCACTTGATGCTTGTTGATCTCCTGGAAAGGGGTATAAAATGCTATCCTTCCCCTCTATCCCAGATGTTAAACGGCTCAAAGGTCGCACAGACCATTGTTTTAAATAATTACATGAGTCCACATACATTTGCGATTTCCAGACGGTATGAACTAATGGAAGCCATCAGCAAATACAACCAGTGCGAAATAGGGGTCATTATCACTAAAGCTGACAAAATGCATTGCGGTCATGGTGTGAGAAAATGGGAGAATATTGAAATGCTTTATAGTTATATCTCTCATTCGGATTCAGAATATCCCTTTGTGCTGCAGCCGTTTATCGAAAATTTTATGGATGTGCGCGTCATCATTGCTGGAGATTATATAGAGGCCTATACCCGAGAGAATCTGGATAATTTCAGGCAAAATATCTCCGCAGGAGGCAGAAGTTTTTTTTATGAATTAAATCAAGAGCAGAAAACATTTTGTGAAGAGGTCATGGATCGGGGGAAGTTCCCTTATGGACATATTGATCTGCAGGTAGTAGATAGCGATACATGTTACTTGTCTGAAATAGCGTTAAATGGCGGTATCAAGGGCGCGAGCATTCAAAGAAATGCGCTTGATGAGAAAAAGAAAAATGTGTTGGAACGTCTTGCATCTGAATCTATAAATGGATGAATTTGATAGTTTTAAATGTTAGAAAGTTGATATATATCAATCATCTTTGTTTGGAAATTAACTAGTGTCCGTCAAGAAATTAGATATTTTGTTCGAGTTCAAGGAAGGCGATCCGCCAAAGCTCGGTGGCGGATTAAAATTTAAGCCTAACGCAGAAATCGGGCAAAATAGCAATTTATGGATGGGCACTGACTAATGAAAGGAAGGATATTATGAAAGTCCTGGTCATCGGCGGCGGCGGCAGAGAACACGCGCTTGTGTGGAAAATAGCCCGGAGTCCTAAGGTGAAGAAAATATTTTGTGCGCCTGGAAACGCGGGCATGGTAAAGTTAGCTACATGCGTTTCGATTAGCGCGGAAGATATTGACGGCCTGGTTGCATTCGGAAAGGAAAATAAGATTGATCTTACGATCGTCGGCCCCGAAGCGCCGCTTTCTGAAGGCATCGTAGATGTTTTTGAAAAACAAGGGTTGAGGATTTTCGGCGCATCAAAAAAGGCCGCGCGCATCGAATCGAGTAAATCATTCGCGAAATGGCTGATGGATAAGTACGGGATTCCATCAGCAAAGGGCAAAACATTTACTTCTTACAAACAGGCCGAAAGTTATATCCGTAAAACAGGCGTGCCGATTGTTGTCAAGGCAGACGGACTGGCAGCGGGTAAAGGCGTCATTGTATGTAGTACGGAAAACGAAGCGATCAACGCGCTCAAACAAATCCTGGTAAAGAAGGATTTTGGTGATGCTGGGAATAAGGTTGTTGTTGAGGAATGCCTTGTGGGAGAAGAAGCATCCTTTCTCGCGTTTACGGACGGCAAAACCTTGATTCCGCTCCCATCGTCCCAGGATCACAAACCCATTTTTGATGATGACAAAGGGCCCAATACCGGAGGAATGGGCGCGTATTCACCCGCGCCTGTTGTAGACAGGCATATTCATCGCAAAATTATGGAAGAGGTGATGGAGCCTACAGTCCGGGCAATGGCAGCCGAAGGCTGTCCGTATAAAGGCGTGCTCTACGCGGGTTTGATGATTGATAAAGACCAGATAAAGGTGCTTGAGTTCAATGGACGATTTGGGGATCCAGAAGCTCAGCCCCTTTTGATACGGATGAAAAACGATATTGTCCCGGTCATGGAGGCGGTCATTGATGAAAGATTGAAAGAGGTCACACTTGAAATTGATGACAGAGCGTCTGTGTGTGTGGTTATGGCAGCCGGGGGATATCCCGGGTCGTACAAAAAAGGGATGTCGATTTCCGGACTGGATGCCGCTGGCAAAATGAAAGATGTGGTTGTTTTTCATGCAGGAACCGCGCTCAAAGGTACAGATTTTGTGACCAGCGGCGGCCGTGTGCTGGGCGTCACAGCGCTGGGAGATTCCATTGAAAAAGCTATATCCAAGGCATATCAGGCGGCTTCTAAAATAAAGTGGTATGATGTATTTTTTCGCAAAGACATCGGGAGAAAGGCGATTCAGCGATTTGGGCAAAAAGCCGATGTCGGCATTATCATGGGAAGTGATTCCGATCTTGAGGTAATGGACGAAGCCGCTGCGATGCTAAAAAAGTTCGGTATTCTATTTGAGATGACAGTTGCGTCCGCGCATCGAAGTCCGGATAAGGCGGTCGAGTATGCGGCGTCAGCAAAAACTCGTGGATTAAAAGCCATTATCGCAGGCGCGGGCCATGCCGCGCATCTGGCAGGCGTGCTGGCAGCACACACCACACTTCCGATTATTGGTGTGCCCATTGATTCATCCGCTCTTAAGGGGTTTGATTCTCTTCTTTCCACAGTTCAGATGCCGCCGGGCGTACCTGTTGCGACCATGGCGGTTGGCAAGCCCGGCGCGAAAAATGCGGGTGTGTTAGCGGCACAAATACTTGCCGTGTCGAATCCTGAGATTGAAAACCGTTTGAATACATTTAAAAAACAAATGGCCGATCAGGTGGATAAGAAAGCAAAAAATCTTAAAAGTTATATATAATTAGGATGCGTTGTAAAAATTAACTCAATGGGTTTGTTATTATAGCTCTTTCCTTTTTCCTTTCAGTCATTGTTTCGACCCAGCCAAGTGCAGGGTCGAAACAATCCCAAACGGCTTTATACTGCGTTGGTTTTGGTAGAATGACATTTGAAAATAACACATAATATTAATGGAATATAAGATGACGGAAAGGATACTTAAAATAGATCCTGAGAAACCGCAAAAGGATTTCATTGATGAAGCTGCAAGGACCATTAAAAATGGAGGGGTCATAGCGTTTCCCACCCGATCTCTTTACGGGCTTGGTGCGGATGCGTTGAATCCAGATGCGGTTCAAAAAATATTTGAAATAAAAAAACGTCCTTTAGACAAGCCGATACTTGTATTAATCAAAGACAAAGACTCGATCAGCGATATTGCGAAGAATATTCCTCCATTAGCCATTCGTCTTATGGATACTTTCTGGCCGGGCAATGTTACCATTGTGTTGAAAGCAAACCCTGATCTTCCGTCTGCTTTGACAGCAGGTACAGGAAAGATCGGTGTGAGGCTTCCGCAACATCCTGTGGCATCCGCGTTGGTAAAAGCGTTTGAGAGACCGTTAACGGGTACAAGCGCGAACATTTCAGGGGTACAGGGTTGTTCAAGGGTATCGGATCTTGATTTTGAGGTGAAAACAAAACTAGATCTCATTCTTGACGCGGGTACTTTAAAAAAAGGGCAAGGCTCAACCGTTGTAGATGTAACCACAAATCCTTCGAAAGTGTTGAGAGAAGGCGAGATTTTAGAAAAAGATATTCAAGATTTTATCAGTCTATCTTGAGGTTGACAACAAAAGTATTTTTAGCGTATATAACATTTCCATTCGAATGCCGGAGTGGTGAAACTGGTAGACGCAGAGGACTCAAAATCCTCCGGAGGCGACTCCATCTCGGTTCGATTCCGAGCTCCGGCACCAATTAAAACAAGGGGTTAAGGTGTTTGTCGCTTTTTAATCCTTTTTGTTTTTGATAGCCGACCATCTCGTTCTCCCCACTCTCTCCCCACTTTTTGTAAAGGCAGAATTATTTGCCTTAGATATATTCTAATAGGGTAAGGATGATAAGTTTTTGTAGATTTCTGATTAAAAGAAGGATTGTGTGTCGCCATCACGTTAAGTCAGGTAGGAAGCCTAACCAGAAAATGGCAATTCTTTTATATTCTTTTGTCGGTTGGAATAC
>JAFDFT010000214.1 GCA_019309685.1 Deltaproteobacteria bacterium | reverse complement strand
TGGGGACTAATTATTTTTTTTTTTTTTTTCGCGCTTCTACGCCCTTGTGGAAGTAATGTTTAATTTCTTTCATCTCTGTTACAAGGTCTGCCTTCTCAATTATTTGTGAGTCAGCTCCGCGTCCGGTGATGACAAGTTCCTTGTCATCCGGTTTAATAGAAATGATGTCAAGAATATCCTGACTGGACAATAATCCAAGTGTTACTGCCACGTTGGCTTCCTCCATAATGATAACGTCATATGTATCAGACGTGATGGCAGATTTTATATTCCTTAAGCCTTGTTGAGCGGCTTTTATATCATCAGAAGAAGGCTTCCCTTTAATAAAATGATTCAGCCCAAACTGTTCAATGGTTATATATTCCGAGTGTCTTTTTAATGCCTTAATTTCACTGTAATCTCCGGTTTTTAGAAATTGGGCAATATATACCCTTAAACCAGCGCCCGCGGCTCTCAACGAAAGCCCTAAAGCGGCTGTTGTTTTTCCTTTTCCATTTCCTGTATATACTTGAATATAGCCTTTCTTCATTTTTATAAGTTTTTTATTTTCCGGTTACCGTACTTTCTCTTCTTAAAAGATCATTTTTCGAACACTCTGCATCAAGCACAATGGAAACGATACTGTTTGGTTGGGCAAACGATATAGAATTTCCTTTGTGATCACTCATGTCAATTACTTTTGCCTGTCGTGATGAGTTTTTAATACTAAGAATATCCAGTACATCTTCTTTATTTATTTTGTTTCGTATATGAACACTTACTTTTTGATGATTGATTTTATCTATTACCTTTCCAACAAAAAGATATTCAGCATTTACGCTATTTTTATGATTCGAGGCAGTTTGCACAGGGTCACCAAAATAAAAACCGGTACAGTACCCTCTATGGCTGATTTTATTCAATTCATCGATCCAGTCTTTTTTTACTTCGAAATTTTGTGGATTATCATAGTAGGAATCAATTGCTTCCCTGTATGTTTTCACCGTTGAGGCAACATAATGAATTCCTTTCATACGGCCTTCAATTTTCAAGGAAGTAATTCCTGTCTCTATTATTTCCGGAATATGATTGATCAAACAAAGATCATTTGAGTTAAATATATATGATCCGCGACTATCTTCTGATACGGGCATATATATGCCGGGTCTTAATTCTTCTACAACGGCGTATTTGTACCGGCACGGGTGAGCACACATACCACGATTGCTGTCTCTACCAGTCATAAAGCTGCTTAGAAGGCATCTTCCAGAATAAGAGATACACATGGCTCCATGGATAAAACATTCTATTTCTGCCGAACATAATGAAACGATTTCCTTTATTTCTGTTAAAGTCAGCTCTCGTGCAACATTTATCCGCTTTACACCCTGTTTTTCCCAAAAAAGAACACTTTTATAATTTGTTGTATTGGACTGAGTACTGAGGTGAATGGGTATATGAGGGATACGGCTGGCAGACTCCATCAATATACCGGGATCAGAAATGATGATAGCGTCAGGTTCCATTTTTCCGATAAATGAGAGATATTCTAAAAACGAATCATGCTCAGAATTTCGCGGGTAGATGTTACAAGCAAGATAGACTTTTACATTGTGCTGATGACAAAAATCTATTGCTTTGGGCAGCTCTTCATTTGAAAAATTGTCTGAAAAATTCCTAAGGCTATAATCAGGTCCTGAAAGATAAACAGCATCAGCGCCATAGTGTATGGCGATATCTAGTTTTTCAAAGTTTCCCGCAGGTGCCAGGAGTTCTACTTTATTGAAGGTCTTATTGTTCATTAAAAAGACGGTTGATCATGATTTCCAGACTTTGGCGCCATGATTTGGTATGGATGCCAAAATGTTTCTTTATACGCTGACAATCCAGCGCTGAAAAATCCGGTCGGGTTGCTTTGGATGCAAATGCATCTGAACTAACCGGCTCTACATGTTTTATTTTAAGTGAAGTGATATGTTTTGCAATATCAAATATTGCTTTAGCAAAACCATGCCATGATGTGATTCCCTGTCCGCAGTAATGATAAGTTCCCCATTCTATGTTGTTTCTGTTTTGTATTTTTGAAACAATCGTCAATACAGCTTCTGAAAGATCGTTTGTACTGGTTGGAGAACCATATTGATCTTTAACCACCTGGATGGATTTTCTTTCCCTACCCAGCCCAAGCATTGTTTTAACAAAATTATGTCCGTATATACCATACAGCCATGAAGTTCGGAAAATGATATGTTCTTTTAACGTCGATCGAATGTTAATTTCACCTTCTAATTTGCTTTGGCCATAAATATTTAATGGGGATGCAGGGTCAGTTTCTTTGTATGGGTTTTTTTTATTACCATTAAATACATAGTCTGTTGAGAAATGAATCAGCGGGATACCCTCATTTGAACATAATTGAGCCAGATGAGCTGGAGAGTCTCTATTCACAATAAAGGCCAGGTCTTTTTCCGTTTCTGCACCATCAACACTTGTGTATGCTGCCGCGTTTATGACAAGAGAAGGTCTATAATCAGCAACAATATCCCTCACTTGAACAGAATCTGAGATATCAAGTTGAGGGAGGTCAACGCCTTTCATCTCAAAACCAAATGCTTTGCTCTGATTCATTAATTCCCAGCCTAATTGGCCATTTGATCCGGTTAAGAGAATCTTCATTTGATATTGTCTATGATTGGGAGTTGTTCAGATGCTAGACTGGAAAGAGTCGGAAGATTTTGATCTTTTTCTGAGAGTATGGGAGCTGTTATAGGCCAGTCTATTCCAATATCAGGATCAGACCACACGATACCGCTGTCATCTTCCGGATAAAAAATATCTGTGCATTTATATGAGACGTGGGCTGTTTCGCTAAGTACGCAAAAACCATGGGCAAAACCTTCTGGGATAAAGAATTGCTGCCGATTTGTTTCAGATAACGTTTCTCCTGTCCATTTGCCAAAGGTCGGCGATCCTTGTCGTATATCAACCGCGACATCAAATATTTCGCCTGAAATTACCTGGATGAGTTTAGCCTGAGGATGTTTTTTTTGAAAGTGCAATCCTCTTAATGCATGTCTCTTTGAAAAGGAGAGGTTGTCCTGAACAAAAACACGATTACTTAAAAACGCATCGTAGCGGTGTTGATGATGCATCTCCATAAAATAACCGCGGTCGTCTTTAAAAATATTGGGTTCAATAATTAAAATATCTTCAATGTTTGTTTTCTTAACTTTCATTTCAGGTATACCAAGATCGAATTTGGCTGAATGTTAGCAGTCTCTGAAGGAGGATGTCAAGAATTAGAAATCAGTAGGTTATACCATTTATGAATTGAGACTATTTTGAATTATTTCTAAACGCCAGCTTATTGTCTAGATCAATTTTCATATCCGGATAATACTTGGGATACAAATATCGGAAAATATTTTGATCCGGGATGTATATTTTATCATATGTACTGGCATGGCAGGAAGTAGATTCCTTGACGTAATAATTAACAATAGCTTTTGTTATTGGGTGTGTATTATTATCAATTTTATTAATAATTTGAATAAGGTCTTCCAGGACATGTATGATAAATCGCTTTTCTCCTACAAATACTCCAGAATTCAAATGGCGAGTTTTTTTGCTTGACGACTTGTTGTGTTTCTTTGCGAATGAAAGTGATTTTTTGTCCGGGTATCCTCTTTTCATTTTTGTGGACATGAAAAGTAATTTACATTCATATTCTTTAAAGATTTGGATAACCTTATCAGGGTCATCGATGAATATGCAGTCATTTGCATCACAGAACAGGATAAGATCTTCTTTGCAGTCAACTGTTTTTAAATAGGATAGAAGCCAGAAAAGTTTTAATTTATGATTCCAGTCTGTTACTTCTGGATGGTGAAGGCAGTTATAATCAAAAATGCCAAAATGTTCTAAGCTTTTTTCGAAGAGACTTTTATGGATATAGTTGTGGGCCGTAATAATAGCAAGGTTGTTCGGGCGGCTAAATTTCTTTTGACAATTATCCGCCATATGACTGAATAATTCATTGGCAATTTTCTCATGATGAATAATTGGGCAGTTGTACACGTTCATTGAATCAACTCATTAGATTAATTTATATAAGTTTATATGAACATCGATTCTTAGACAAGGTATTCTTAACAATACATTGGATGTAAACTTTATGGCCCCTAATTTATAAAGCCTTTCAACTGATTGAGGTTAAATGTATCCATTTCATTTACATGGTTTCCTTTTGGAGTCTCAATTATCTTCGGCACATCTAACAGCCTTGGGTCATTCATTATCCATCGAAAAGCATCAAGGCCGATTTTTCCTTTTCCAATATGTTCATGTCTATCAATCCTTGAACCCAGAGCTTTTTTGGAATCGTTTAGATGTATCAGTTTCAAGTGTTTTAGTCCTATTGTTTCAATAAATTCATTTATGGTTTTTGCATATGATTGTTTCGTTCGAATATCATAACCTGCCGCAAAAATATGGCAGGTGTCTAAGCAGATGCCAACCTTGTCATTGTTTTTGATTCTGTCTAAAATTATAGCAAGATGTTTAAATGTATGACCGATACTTGAACCTTGTCCGGAAGAGGTTTCAAGGAGAAGCTGTGTATTAACTTTTGGGGTTTCATCAAATATTTTATTAATGCTGTCTGCGATTCGGCATAGCCCGTAGTCTTCGCCTTTTCCCATATGAGATCCGGGATGCAGGACCACATAATCAATGCCGAGTTTTGATGATCTTATGAGTTCTTGTTTAAGAGCATTGCAGGAAAGCAAATGTTTTTTCTTTTGGTGTCCTGCCAGATTGATAAGATAGGATGTATGTGAAGCAATGGTTATTATGCCGGTTTCTTTCTTTGCTTTTTTAAAGTCATCGATTTCATTTTGAGACAGGTTTTTTTCTTTCCAGGTGCTGGAGTTTTTAGTAAATATTTGAAGTATATTGCAGTGTAACAATTCTGCAGTGTATATGGCACGGTGAAGGCCTTTTACGATAGAGAAATGCGCGCCAAGCAGATATGATTTTTTAAGTAATTTTTTGATATGCGTTGGTTACTTAAAACTTTTTATACAGAGTGCCCCCGGCAAGAATCGAACTTGCGGCACATGGATTAGGAATCCAATGCTCTATCCACTGAGCTACGGGGGCTAATTGGGTAACTTTTTAGAGACCTTTTTAATTTGCAGCCTAAAAT
>JAFDFT010000213.1 GCA_019309685.1 Deltaproteobacteria bacterium | reverse complement strand
GAATTCTGGATTTACGAGGGATGAATTAATGGGGATGAGTTATAAACAGTTTTTGGATGAAATGAATAGGGAAAAAATATTTAATGTTTTTAATCATGCCTATTTAAGCAGGGAGCCTTCAAAAGTTGAATTTTGGTCTGAAATAGTAGAGTCAAAGACAAAAAAGATTCAAAGGAAATGAATGGAAAGTTCAGTTCATCTTATTCTGGATGATAATGGAGAGAAAATTGGATTTCGAGGTTTTATGAGGAATATCACGGACATGTACAAAGCGGAAACCAATTTGCAAAGAAGTGAAGCCACATTCCGTGAAATTCTCGAGAATATGGATGAGGGTTATACAGAAAATGATCTATTAGGGGTAATTACTTATGCGAATAAGTCAGCCTTAAAAATACTGGGGTATTCCAGAGAAGAATATATAGGGATGAGTTATGCGGAATATATGCCTTCCGCGACAACAGATAGCATTTTTAATATTTACAATCAAATATATCGTGCGGGAGAAGCAACATTCATAGAAGGGCATGAAAACATAGCAAAAGATGGTACGACCAAAATACTTGAAACATGGGCTTCCTTAATGCGGGATGACTCCGGGAAACCTATTGGTTTTCGAAACTTATCGCGTGACATAACACAGCGACGAAAAGAGAAGGAAGAGAAAAGACAGCTTGAAGAGCAGTTCCAGGAGGCGCAGAAGTTGGAAGCTATTGGCACACTTGCAGGCGGAGTGGCCCATGACTTTAACAACCTGTTGATGAGTATACAGGGAAATCTGTCTATATTACTTTATAAAATGGATCAACGACATCCGCATCGTAAAAAATTGAAACTAATTGAAAACCAAATACAAAGCGGTGCGGAATTAACGCGACAATTGCTGGGCTTTGCCAGAGGCGGAAAATATCAGGCAAAAGCCACGAACATAAATAAGCTCATTGATAAAACCGTGAACATGTTCGCAAGAACTCGAAAAGAATTAAAACTATATACAAAGTTTGAAAAAGATATCGATACAGTTGTGGTTGATCAAGGCCAAATGGAACAGATTTTTTTAAATCTTTTCGTGAATGCCTGGCAGGCTATGCCCGATGGCGGTAACATATATATTCGAACAGAAAGTATAGATCTTGATAACATATTTGTTAATCCGCATAGTTTGGAACCCGGGAAATATATTAAAATATCAATTACAGATACAGGCATTGGGATGAACCATGATACCGTTAAACGAATTTTTGATCCTTTCTTCACAACAAAAGAGGTTGGAAGGGGTACAGGTTTAGGTCTTGCTTCAGTATATGGTATTGTGAAAAACCACAATGGCATAATCAATGTATCCAGTGAAGAAGGTATTGGGTCAACATTTGAAATATTTTTACCTTCATCAAAAATCCAAGTAGTAAAAGAGGAAAAAATACAGGAAAAAGCGATTCGCGGTACTGAAACGGTGCTTATTGTGGATGACGAGGATCCGGTTCTTGAAGTGAGTAAAGGAATGCTTGAAACGCTGGGGTATCAGGTAATTATTGCAAAGACAGGTGAAGAATCAATCGGCATCTATAGTAAGTACTATGATATTGTTGATATCGTACTGCTTGATATCATCATGCATGGAATGGATGGCGGTGAAGTATTCGACAAGTTAAAGGAAATAAATTCGAATGTAAAAGTTCTGCTTTCAAGCGGTTATAGTGAAGATGAATACGCTTCGGAGATTCTTAAAAAAGGAGCTCACGGTTTTATTCAAAAACCCTTCAGCATTGAACTTGTTTCCCAAAAAATAAGACAGATCATCGATTAACTAAACCACGTGCATGAATTCACTAATCAACTGATGGAGTATAGTGAATTGTAGTTAAAGGGAATACAGATGGAAAAAACATATTCACAAAGTGACCTTCAGAGTAAAAACGAAGCAATGGAAAAAATAATTTCACGAAATAGGATAGAAGTTGAATTTTATAAAAAGAATGCTGAAAAATATCGCATCTTATTTGACAGTGCCGCTGACATGATTGTTGTTGTTGATATGCATGGCATTTATTTGACTGCGGGATTGTGACATCACCGTCATCAGAAAAAATGGCGCATTATCTGGGTGAAATGCTTTCCGGTAAACAGTGGCCAATTATCGAAATTGAGGGGATTCATAAAAACGGTGACATTGTGCCGTATGAACTCAGGGCTGTTCCTCATAAAAAAGATGGAGAAATCGTTGAAATCCACGCCATATTAAGAAACATAACAAAAAGAAAACAGGCTGATGATGAATTATTAAAACACAGGGGCAAACTGGAAGAACTGGTTAGAGAACGTACAATAGAAGTTGAAAAGGCAAATGAAGATTTAAAGAAAAGTGAAGAAAAATATAGAAGCATACTGGAAAATATTGAAGAAGGCTATTTTGAGGTTGATCTAAATGGCAATTTAACCTTTTTAAATAACTCTCTTTGTAAATTAGTCGAGCTTTCTAATGAAGAGTTGATCGGCATGAATAACAGAGAGTATACTACATCGGAAACAGCTAAGAAAATGTTTGACACATTTAATAAGGTATATAGCACAGGTGAACCTGTAAATCTTGTTGATTACGAAGTTGCACGAAAAAATGGGAGTAAAGCCATGCTCTCATTATCTGTATCTTTGATGAGGGATGATCAGGAAAATCCAATCGGATTTAGAGGCGTTGTTCGGGATGTCTCAAGCAAACGTAAAGCGGAACAGGAAAAAAGAAAACTTGAGGCGCAATTAAACCAGGCGCAGAAAATGGAGTCGATCGGGACCCTGGCAGGAGGTATAGCTCATGATTTCAACAACCTGTTGATGAGCATTCAGGGGAAAATATCTATTATGCTTTTTCATATGGATACAGGCAACAAAAATTATAAGAGATTAAGAGATATCGAAGGTTATATTCAAAACGGCAGTGATCTTACAAGGCAGCTCCTGGGTTTCGCACGGGGCGGAAAATATGAAGTAAAAACAACAAACCTCAACGGATTAATTGAAAGCACCTCAAAGATGTTTTCCGGCACAAAAAAAGAAATTAAAATCCACACGAATTATGGAACGAATTTAATGGATGTGGATGTTGATCAGGGCCAGATAAACCAGGTGTTGTTAAATCTGTACGTCAATGCATGGCAGGCGATGCCAAATGGCGGTGATCTTTATGTGCAGACAGAAAATTATTTGATTGATGATAAAAATGCAAAGACCTATCACGTTGAACCTGGAAAATATGTGAAAGCCTCGATTACGGATAACGGCATTGGAATGAATGAAGAGACAATGAATAAATTTTTGATCCATTTTTTACCACAAAGGAAATCAATAGAGGAACGGGCTTGGGACTCGCGTCCGCTTATGGAATTATCAGAAATCACAAAGGCGCAATCACTGTTTACAGTGAGAAAGGGAAAGGGACAACATTTAACATCTATCTTCCTGTAACAATAAAAACAGACCATAACAAAGGTTTTTATAAAGATGCAGATGAAATATTAAAAGGGACTGAGTCGATTTTGTTTGTGGACGATGAGAAAAGGGTCATTGAATCCGTGAAGGAGATGTTAAAAGAACTTGGGTACAAAGTTATATCGGCTGAGAGCGGAGAAGAAGCTGTTTTCATATTGAGAGAAAATCATCATGATATTGATCTGGCCATTATTGATATGATTATGCCGGGTATGGGAGGGTATGAATTGTATAAAGAAATTAAGGAAATTACAACGGATATTAAAGTACTCCTGTCCAGCGGGTACAGTAAAAACAGTCATACAGAAGATATCTTAGAGCTGGGTTGTGATGGTTTTATGCAAAAACCGTTTACATTGCTGCAGCTGTCACAAACAATCAGGTCAATTATTGATGAAAAAGAAAAATAAATTTTTTACCTCAATTGAGCGAAAGTTGAGGGTGCTCCAGCTTCCCCGGCGACGGGATCTACGCTTCGCTCCGACAAAGCATCAAAGGTGAAGCCGAAATAATCTACTGCGAATCCTTGATAACGCAGGAGATGAGGTATCATCGGCTTTCCCGGAGGGTAAATAAAATGAAAATAAAGAATGATATTTATACCTCAGCTATAGACTATAGAAGATATACAAAAATATGAATAAATCGAGCTATACCCTTAATCTCTATTTAATTAGTAAAAGTTTTTCATTTTATTTACGCTCATTTGAGGTTGTAATTCTTTTAAACAAATAGTCCTGAACAAGGAGGAAACAATGGATTTTAAAAAACATTTGGAAACGTCCTGGAATTTAACTCTTAAATACATTGCACCTTTAATATTCATGACACTGTTGATGCTTATTGTCAGTTTTTTTACACTCGGTATCCTTTTTCCTGTGACCATGGCTGGATACATCTATTCGATATTACTGATGATAAGAGAAGGACGCGAACCTAAAATTCAAGATATCTTTTCTCATATGCGACTGTTTTTCCCCTTGTTGGGGTTCACACTCCTGGTCGTAATCGTTGTATTAATAGGCTTTATGCTGTTATTGCTTCCCGGTATCTTTTTTATGCTGGCAGTATCGTTTTGCTGCATTTACATGATCCCTATTATGGTGGATCAAAACTTGGGGCTGGTCGATTCGATCAAAAAAAGCTATGCGTTGGCGTTTCATGGCGAGGTGGTTGATCACATTGTCATTGTTCTTTTGTTTATCGGCATTACCGCTATCGGCAATTCCATTTTTATCGGCACTCTCTTAACTCAGCCATTTGCAACAATTTTTCTGCTTTCCGTTTACCAGGAAAAATTAACCGCGCTCGATTCATCAGAAAAACCAAAAATCGAATCAACAAAGGCTACTTAAAAGCATTCGCTTTAAGATTCATTGCGAGAGTAGCAAAGCGACAATCTCATCTTCAACAACGGGATTGCTTCGCTGCGCTCGCAATGACAGAGAAATAAACTGCTTCCCCGTTTAGAAAAACGTTCAAACCCACTTGAACCCTTGACCCCTCAAATCCTGGAATCCTTTATTTTAATTGAAACCTAATCGGCTGCTCAACCCACATATCCACTTTTTTACTGCCATCCGTACCTGGTTCAAACATCCAATCCTTCACTGCTGTGAGCGCCGATTTGTCAAGTATCCAATAGCCGCTGGATTTCAAAATGTTTAGTTTTGACACCATACCGTTTGTAGTTACAAGTACTCTAAGCATAACGGTTCCCTGGTACCCTCGGATTTGAGCAATCCGGGGATAGGAGGGTGGTTTATTTGAAATGTCAAGTGGCTTTGCTTTATGAAAGACGGTAATAGACTCACGAGTAATAGAATTTTTAAAACCTTTCGTATCTTTATCGGGTTGGGTATAAATAGATACTTTTTTATGTTTAATTTCTTTTGTTTTTAAGTTTGTTTTTTCGGTCTTAGATTCAGCGGGTTTTTCCCTTGGAGAAGCGAAACTCATCTGCATGACATTTGTTTTTGGAGACATCTTAATGTCCTGAGACAAGAATTTAAAATCTGTACTGAAAAGAATACCGTGGATGGCGAATGCAAATATTGCCGAAATTAGGATGCGTATTTTCATTGTTGATTGGATGCTGCCTGAAGGGAAACCCTTTCCAGGCCGGATGTTTGTATTTGATCCAAGATCTTATACAGGTGCTGATAAGAAATATCACGATCCGCAAAAAGCAGTACGCCTGATTCATCATTTGCATTTGATTTGTTCTTTAGAACCGCAGAAAGACTTTCCAGGGGCACCTTTTCCTTATCAACAAAAATCTCACCGTTTGGTTGAACAGTGACGTTAATGAGCAGTTGCTTATCTGTTGTCGCTGTTGAAGACACTGGAAGAGAAACAGGAATTCCTCTATGAACGGCCATGGAAAGCATGGCGTAGATAAAAAACACCAATAACAAGAACACGATGTCAATAAGCGGCAGCATTTCGATACGTGCTTTTTTAATGGGGTTGACCGTTAGTTTCATTTGGTGTTTTTCGTTTTTATGCCGGATGACAGCGGCAGTTTTTCATAAACAATTTCAAGGCTGGTAGCATATTTTTCAATCAGGCTTGCAGCATTTTCCACACGTGAATTAAAATAATTATAGGGAAATACAGAAAGGATAGCGATGCCAAGTCCAGTCGCAGTCGTAATCAGCGCTTGGGCAATCCCTGCGGTCACAGCGCGTGGATGTTCGATGCCTGTAGTGCCCAGAACTTCAAAAGATGTGATGATGCCAATGACCGTACCGAAAATGCCCAGTAATGGTGCGACCGTTATCATTGTATCCAGAATTCCCATGAAACGTTTCATTTCCTTAATTTCATCCGCTGCGGTGGACTCCATGGCTTTTGACATGGAAAATTCCCTGTGCAAAATGCCGCTCACAAGAATTCGGATGATGTAATCTTTGGAACCGGATGCTTTCTTCCGAACAGATTCCCAGTCGCCGACACGACAAAGCTCTAAAACATCATCAACAAGTGACCGGTCACGACGCATATCGAGAATCACCCAATAGATGCTGCGTTCAATTATAACGGTCATGACAATAATCGAGCAAAGCAAAAGCGGATACATGACCGGTCCGCCATTTTCGAATAATTCGAGCATTGGTTTCCTTGATAAAATTATTTCAGGATCACCATCTACTCAAGATGGTGATCCATTGTTGAATTACACTTATATGAGATTTTTATTAAAATTCCAACGATATCCCGCCAAAGTAATTTCTCTCAGGTGATGGATAAAAATATCGCTGTGTAAGAAATGTGTCCATAACCGCATATTCAGAATATTTTTTGTTAGTCAGATTATTGATACCGGCAAATACTTTAAGCATTTTCCATTCATAGGATAGCAGAGTATTTACGGTATAGTGATCATCTTTTTTGTCAAAATCATTGGCATGATCGCTGATGACATAACTCGACCCCACGTAATGACAATCAGTAGAGAAAACCAAACCCGGGATAATATCATGAATTTTAAACCCTGCACTCCCTTTATGTCTTGGAATTGCCGGAATGTCATTGCTCTTATACGGATGAGTTTCGAATGTCGCTTCTTCATACGTATAATTTCCAAAAAGCGTCAAAAAATCATATAAATCAGCATAAACTCCTAGCTCAACGCCCTGATGTAAGGTTTCCGGATGATTTTCATTCATGAAAGTGGCTGGGTTATAAAATATTTCATCTTCTATTTCAGCCCTGAAGTAGGTGATATTTGCTCGAATGTTAGGTGTGA
>JAFDFT010000212.1 GCA_019309685.1 Deltaproteobacteria bacterium | reverse complement strand
TTGATGCAGATGGTACTCAGGATGGATATGAACTAAACCTGACCTCACTTATTTCTTCTCAAGTGGATATACACGTTATCGCATCAGGAGGTGCCGGAAAACTCGAACATATTTCCGATGTTTTTACCACTGGAAAGGCGGACGCAGCCCTTGTCGCGTCAATTGTTCATTACGGAACCTACCAGGTTTCAGATATAAAATTCTATCTTGATTCCAAGAATGTTAAGGTTCGAAAGAATTGGTAATCATCTAATCTCTATTTATGGCGACTCGTTTTTTAAGGTCATATAGATATGGATTGTGTGCAAGTGTTAGGTTTTAAGTTTTAGGATTTAGGTAATTCAGCATATGCAGAGTAATATATCCGAATAAATTTCATATGACTTTCAAAGGCTACCTCAGGAAGCTTATCATAGTTAAAATACGCGGCATCTGATGCATCATCCCCAGGTTCAAGAGGTCCTGAATACTCTTTAATCAGATATCCAACTATAAGAACAGTATTGTATTGTGAACTGGTGTTTGACGTAACACCCAGAAGCATCTGAATCCGCCCGGACAGCCCAGTTTCTTCTTTCAGCTCTCTGAGAGCCGCTTGCTCAGGTGTTTCTCCAAGCTCCATGAAACCGCCGGGAAGGCACCAGGATCCTTTTTTAGGATCAACACTTCGTTTAACAAGAAGAAGTCTTTCTTTATTGTCAATCAGGACAAGACAGGTTGCGGGGATTGGATTTTCATAAATTGGTTCGTTGCACTGTGTACAAAAAAGACGCACGGCGCCTTCAACATGTTTTCGTATCAAAGGTGAACCGCAAAAGTGGCAGTGTGTTTTATCTTGCATTTATAAATTTCATGTTTCGTTCTCGAACAGGATTGATCTTTTTGAACAATAATAATTATTATTTAAGAAGATTCAGGCATTAAGTTTACTTTGAATGACTTTGTAAAAAGTCAAAATTGTGATGGCAAAGTAAAAAGGTAAAGTTTCCCGCTTATAGCGGGATTTCCGCTTTGCTCCAACAAACGGCGCAAATCCCGAGGAATGAGACGTACTTATAGTACGCCGCAGTGACTTGCCCTGTTAAATCGGCTCCGCCGTCTCGCCGAGCGAGAATTTAACAGGGCGAGGATGCAGCGCAACGCTGGAATTGGGCTTTTTAGTGAGTTATCATTTTTAATCATCAAAATTACCTTCAGGTCCCTTATCAGAAGAAAGAGAAGCAGCATTTTTTAATATCAGTTCAGGTGTCCATTCATTCGGGTCTTCAATTTGTTTTGCTTTAGGGCCGGGATCGTAAGTCCCCAATTCAAGGATTGAGTTATTCACAATCGATGCAGTATCTTTTGCGTTGAAAACGTTTACAAGTATTTCATACACAAAGTTTTCAACTCTTTTTGCCATTCTGTTCCGTATTTCTTCGGGTTGAGAAAAAAGTTTATTTTCAAAGGGGAGATTCAGTTTTTTATAGTTTCCTCCTTTAATCTCTTTTGACTCAGCATAAGCGACCATCTCTTTCCATCTAGCTTCAGTAACACCTTCGTCCTTTACCTTTATAAAATTACCATTTTTATCGAGGATTGCATTGCCGTAATCGTTTACTTCAAGACCCCATGAAATCATTTGGAGCGCAGTGGCTACATTAGCCTTTGTTGTTCTTGTTTGTGAAACGATTTCCCTTAATCGATCAGAGCTGTTGCCGGATGTGCCATGCTGTGCGCCAGATATATTGTAATCAGACAATGCATCATGAATTTGTGTTGTTAATTCAACTTGAATTCCCTGGTCAGATTCTTCAATGCCATGTGTCGTGCCGTTATTTAACGCGATCCAGTCAGGAAAAATGTTATTTGCATTAAGACCTTTTATGAGAAAAAGAGCTTCATCTACTGTGGAAAGTCCGGACTTGCCCTTGATTTCACCTACCTCAGTTTCAAGACCGGCCCATTTTGGGACAAAAGGATATAGCTCTATATTAGCAAGTAAATTTTGATCATCCGGGAGATGAGATGCATCGATGGCTATAGAGGTCATACCCGCTTCAAACAGGGTGGGGATTTCGATTTTAGCTGTTCTAATGTCCTCTTCACCTTTGATACCATAATGGTCCGCGTGTAAGGCAACAGGTATGGTTATACTGAGTTCATTGCATAACGCATTGACTTGCCGGGCGATATTCCAGTAGTTAACGGCACAATAAGCGCTGGTGCCTCCTTCTGATTTGGCTATTTCTATGATAATTGCCGCGCCTGCCCTTTGAGCAGCCAAAAGTGTTCCTTTTATAACAAAATGGTTTCTGCCATTTGCGGCAATTGTCATTGCTTTTCCTTTCTCAGCCATGGCCCGGTCAATAAATTTTCCGCTGATGATGAGGGCTTTTGAATGAGGGAAAAGACTTTTAATGTTTGGAGGGCGACCGATATCAAGAACTTTTTGAAAATCTGTTGTACTATTTGCTTTGCTATCTGGCATAATCTGACCTCCTTTTAATATTTGTTATTGTTGTGCGAAGAGGCTATTTTAGATAAACTTGAATAATAGGACTTAATCGTTTTACATTAGCATAATTAATGAGAAAGGCAAGTTTGTCAACCAGAGATAGGTTGAAAAATGTGTTTTTCTGAAAAATGAAAGAAAAGGGTATATGGTTCAAAAAACCGATACGTGCTGATTACGGAAGCGATTTTAAAGAAATAAGAAAAAGAGAGAAAGGGAACGAAGTGTCTAATAACGGATAAGGGTTCAATGAAGGATAGTAAATAAATCAAAATACACTCAGCAATTTCCCGGCTACTGGTTAAATCCAATGGGTGTGTATAGATGTGTACAAATGGCTGAAAAGAATTTTTCAGGGAAGATTATTGTTTATCACTTTTATTACTTTTAATAGCCTCGTATTCTTGAAGCTGGGCTTCAAGTTTGTTTGCGACCTTTTCATTATACTCTGCAATCTCAACGTTTAAAATATCAAGTCTACTATTAAATTCTTCTCTTTTTTCGTCGAGCTCTTTTGTCCTTTCTTTGAGTTTCGCTGCTTGTTCATTGTACTCTTCGACGTCGTCTCCGGGTTTTAGCTTTAACTTATCCTTTAAAAGCTCATCATCTTCATTTTCAATGGTTTTTCTTTCCTTTATCATCATTTGTTGTTTTTCTTTGAGGCTTTCGAGAGCCGCGTCGTAATCGATCTCTTTGTCTTTGGTATTGGCAGAAGTGGGTGACTTTGTATCCGTAGTATTTTTGGTTTCCGGGGTTGTATCTTCCGGGGATGATTTAGCTTCGTTATATTCTTCTTTCCCGTAACGCTGGTTAATAGGGACTTCATTGATATCATCGGTATATCGCGTAACACCGTGCTCATCAATGTACTCATAGAAGGCAATAGAAGATGATGCTGAAAATAGGATAAAAAGTATGGTAAATAAAAATATTTTCATTCGGATCATTGATGAATCCTCCTAATTTTAAGTGTTTTTATTCATGATATCTTACACAAATGAATACTGTAATTATAAGCTGAATTCAGTTTTATGTCAATATTGATAAATTCGTAAAAAATCGAATTCATCCTGTTTCTGGTTTTATGTTTTATGTGTTAAGTCGTTTTATTTTGTTATTATTAAACCTACTTAAAACGTCCGTAAAAAGTCATGTTTTTCACTTTTTGTGAAACCATCAAAGCTTGCTTGCAATAATTATTGAACAATATTATAGATGTAGTAAAAAAAATGATGATATAGTGATGTATTACGCAACACTGGTGCCATTTTATTAGATATTGACCATTTTAATTGATAGAGAAGTACAGCCTTAAACCATAAAATATTAAAGAATTTTAGTATACTTATGAAATTTAAAATAAATATTTTGATCGTTTGCGTTTTATTGTTCGCATTAGGGGCATGTGTGCCTAAACCCGCAGTTGTGCCAGTGAAGGTAAGGGTTGAACCCGGGCCTGAAGAGGTGCTTTTCTTAAAAGCTGAAAAATTGATTCAGCAAGGGGTATATGCAGAAGCGTTAATACTTTATGAAGAATATCTTGCAAAGCATCCAAACAGGCCTGCTGCGGAGGCTGCATTAATGAATATGGGGGCTATTTATTCAGCCTTGGGAAATAATACGGAATCCAGAAATGCCTATGAGCAGCTTATTGAAAAATATCCAAATAGTTCATTTTATCAGGATGCCAAAGTTCAAATACTCGGATTGCTATACAACGAAGGAAAATATATTGAGTTGATAAAAGAGGCAAAGACTATTCCGGAGGGCACGCTTTCTCCGGTTCATACACTTAGAGTATACGCGTTGATTGGGGATGCGTATATGGAATCCGGGTTTCCAGCGGATGCTGTATATTTTTACATAAAGGCATATGAGAAAACGAGTGGCTATGAAAAGGATAACATAAGTGAAAAGCTGAATTCTGCCACAGAACAGCTTAGTTCAGCAGATACCAAAGCGCTGCTCAATCTGCTAAAGCAAAAGCCTTCAGAAGTCTGTTTTATGTATAGGCTGGGACTTATTTTTCACAACGCCGGCAGAGAGGGTGCTGCGGTAAGCGCTCTTTCTGAGTTTATTAGCAGGTGTCCCGATGATAAAAATATATATGATGCGAGAAGACTCATAGATATCATCAATCAAAAAACAGTAGTATACAAACTGGACACGATTGGATGCGCGCTTCCTCTCAGCGGTCCCTATAAAATTTATGGAGATAAAGCTTTAAAGGGTATTGAACTTGCTTTAGCTCAGTTCAGTTCCGAATCCAAATACGCAGCAATTAAAATTCTTGTTAAAGATACAGGCTCCGAGCCTGAAAAGGTGGTTAGCGCTATAAAAGAGCTCGCCAGCGCGAAAGCGGCTGCTATCATCGGACCGCTGGTGGAAGCCAAATCTGCAGCATTGGAAGCACAGGATAGAGGTCTACCCATGGTTGCTTTAACGCAGAAAGATGATGTTGCCAGCCAGGGAGACTTTGTTTTCAGAAACTTTTTATCGCCATCCATGCAGGTGAAGGCAATTGTATCGTATGCGATGAATAAACTTAAATCGAAGAATTTTGCCGTATTATATCCAAATGAAAATTACGGCTCTGTATTTATGAATTTATTCTGGGATGAGGTAATGGCCAACGGCGGCAGAGTTGTTGGTGTTGAATCCTATGATATTTCCCAGACAGACTTCACGGATCCGG
>JAFDFT010000211.1 GCA_019309685.1 Deltaproteobacteria bacterium | reverse complement strand
ATCATAAAGTGTTTAACCAGCTTTAGAAAAGTAATTGTCGATATGGCTGATAAATACATTAAGGTGATCATGCCAGGATATACCCATCTGCAAAGAGCACAACCAATACTTTTATCTCATTACCTAATGGCATATTATGAGATGTTTTCAAGGGACAGCGAGAGGTTTTATCAATGTCTAAAAAGGACAAGTGTTATGCCTCTTGGCAGTGCTGCTTTGGCGGGTACGACATATCCGATTGATAGAGAATATACAGCTAAACTCCTTAAATTCCCAGAAGTGTCAAAAAACAGTATGGATGCGGTATCTGACAGGGATTTTATTATTGATTTTCAAGCATCTGCAAGTATCTGTATGATGCACCTAAGCCGCATTTCAGAAGAATTGGTTTTATGGTCATCTTCTGAGTTCCAATATGTTGAATTGCCGGATTCCTTTGCAACTGGAAGCAGTATAATGCCTCAGAAAAAGAACCCGGATGTGCCGGAACTGGTTCGGGGAAAAACCGGCGGCATTTTCGGAAACCTTATTGCTATATTAACAACGATGAAGGCACTTCCGCTTGCATATAACCGGGACATGCAGGAGGATAAAAAGCCTCTCTTTGACACTGTCGACACACTGAAAATGTGTTTAGACATATACTCACGGATGCTTCCAAAAATTAAAATAAATAAAGATAAAATGTTAAAAGCAACCTCCAGGGGATATTTGAACGCCACCGACTTTGCTGATTATTTAACGGCTAAAGGTGTTGCATTTCGAGAAGCACACAGTATCGCAGGGAATGTTGTTAAATACGCTCTTGCAAAAAAAAAGGAGATAAATGAACTTTCGCTCGATGAACTGAAATCCATTTCTTCAAAGATTAATGAAGATGTGTTTAACGTATTAACAAATCAAGCTATGATTAACCGGAGGATGTCATTTGGCGGAACATCTTCAAAAAGAGTAAAAGCTTCTATACGAAAAGAAAAGACCAGGCTGGCAAAAGAGATGAATAGTCCACAAGATAAACTAAAATAAATAACTAATAGATGCTGGATGAAATAGGAAAAGAGAAATGAAAAAAATTATAAAAAATGTATTTCTAGTGAGCCTCTTATTAACAAGCTTTGTTTTGATTATTATTGGATGCGGAAAAAAAGGTCCTCCGATTGCGCCTAGATACGAAATACCTTCTTCCGCAACTGATCTTAAAGGAGAAATTCAAGGAGATACACTTACCTTAACCTGGACAGTTCCCGAAAAAAGTTCAGGATTAACCGGGTATATTGTGTACAGATCCAAAACTTCGGTTTCAGAACCTGAATGTAAAACATGTCCTGTGCTTTATGAACGTGTCATGGATATCCCAATATTGGAACAAGACCCGGAAGACATGGCAAGTAAAGTAATGACGCATAGTGAAGTTTTGGAAATGGGATATCGCTATATTTATAAGGTCAATCCGTATATGGAAGGCGGTTTGATCGGTAAAGATTCAAATTATTATGCTTTTACATTTGTATCGGATCAAGATTCAGAAAATGAATAGTTTTTCCAGACGTCCGGAATAGTAGCGTATGCATCATTTCAATTATCAAAATAGGGAATTGTTTTGTGAAGATGTACCTGTTAAGGTCATCGCCAAAGAAGTGGGGACACCATTTTATTTATACAGTTATGCCACTCTTAAACGTCATTTTCTTGTTTTCTCAAAAGAGTTTGAAAATATCGAACACCTTGTCTGCTATTCCGCAAAAGCCAATAGTAATCTTGCTGTTTTAAAGACGTTCGCTAACTTGGGAAGCGGTCTTGACATTGTGTCAGGCGGGGAATTGCGCAAAGGACTGGAGTCAGGCTTTTCCCCGGAAAAAATGGTTTATTCAGGTGTGGGTAAGCGGATTGATGAGATTGACTTTGCCTTGAATAAAGGTATTCTCATGTTTAACATCGAGTCAATGGAAGAGCTGGTTATTATCAATCAAAGGGCTGAATTATGTGGCAAGCGGGCGCCTGTTGGCATTCGCGTTAACCCCAACATTGATCCAAAAACACACCCTTATATATCCACAGGACTTCAGAAAAACAAATTTGGTATTGATGTGGATGAGGCACTGGAAGCGTACAGGGCTGCAAACAGTATTGAGCATATTGATTTAGTTGGGATAGGCTGCCACATTGGATCTCAAATCACCGAAATCAATCCTTTCCGGGAAGCAATAAACAGTTTAAAAAACATTGCCCAACAACTTGAAAAAGAAGGAATATCGCTTCAATACATTGATATTGGAGGTGGGCTGGGGATACTCTATGATGATGAAACACCGATTGATCTCAGTGAATACGCCAAAAGTATTATAGAAACGGTAAAAGGAACTGATTACACAATCATCCTTGAACCCGGCAGAGTGTTTGTTGGCAATGCCGGCATTCTGGTTACAAAAACCCTGTATCGCAAATCTGGAAAAGTCAAAGAGTTCATTGTTGTCGATGCCGGAATGAACGATTTGCTGAGGCCCGCATTATATGACGCTTTTCATGTGATTCAACCAGTGGATCAGACTGATGACCCAATGATTGTAGCAGATGTTGTGGGACCTATTTGTGAGTCCAGTGATTTTCTTGCGCAAGACAGGTATATGCCGAATGTTAAACAAGGGCAGTTGCTTGCAGTGATGAGTGCCGGCGCGTATTCGTTTGTTATGTCATCGAATTACTGTTCAAGGCCCAAAGTTGCTGAAGTCATGGTAAAAGAAGATTCATTCAATGTAGTAAGGACAAGGGAAAGCTATGAAGATTTAATTTCTGGGGAATCAATTCCTTTATTTCTATAATCCAGATGCAGATGGATTTTTATATGAATTAAGGCAAATATCGGTGGTATTAAAGAAGGTGGGGCATAAAGAAGGTTTAAAGCATAGTGCTTTTATTTCAATTGGTTCAAATATTGGAAAAGCAGTAGAAAATTGCCGGAAAGGCCTATCTGCTTTAGAAAACACACACGGCATTCAGCTGAAAAAAATATCTAAACTTTATAAAACAGCGCCTGTTGACTATGAAGATCAAGCGTGGTTTATAAATGCAGTAGTTGAGATAAGCACCTTCTTTGAGCCGATTCAATTATTTAACTCTTTGAAATTAATTGAAAAGGAAGCAGGTCGAACAGAAGATGGCATTCGATTCGGCCCCAGGATTTTAGATTTAGATATTATATTTTTCGATGATTTGGTCTTGGAAACACCAGATTTAGTAATTCCTCATCCCAGGATGGACAATAGACGTTTTGTGTTGAGGCCATTATGTGATATAAATCCAGACCTTGTTCATCCAGTATTGCAAAAAACCATGAGAGATTTGTTAGGAAATTTATCGAATAAGGGACAAAGGATCAAGGAATATACATGATAAGATTTCTCGTTATTGCCGGGTTGGTATATTTTGGCTACAGGGCTTTAAAATCTGTGATCGGTCAAGGCTCATCACGCAAGGTCTCTTCTTCGGACAGAAGCACCGGAAAGATAGATGATGTGATGATAAAGGACCCGTATTGTGAATCATATTTTCCCAAGAGAGATGGGGTGCTTCATAGATATAATGGTGAAGATCTGTATTTTTGCAGTGAAAACTGTAAAGCAAAGTTTATTGAAATGAAAAAATAGACATGACATTTTAAAATATTGATTCGTGCCTATTTGTTCATTCTATTACAAGAGATAGGCACATAAAAATGTTTCCAATACGGACTATAAGTGGAAACGATACCGGAGGTTTAAAGGATGAAATTTTTTATTGATACCGCGAATATTGATGAAATAAAGGAAGCCAACAGCATGGGGATGGTAGATGGCGTAACAACCAATCCAACGCTTATAGCAAAAGAAGACGGTAAGTTTGAAGACATAATAAAACAAATATGTGAAATCGTAGATGGGCCGATCAGCGCGGAAGTGATTAGTCTTGTTGCTGATGGAATGGTCGCTGAAGCACGGAAACTGGCGGGCATTCATAAAAATATAGCTGTAAAAATCCCCATGACCATTGACGGACTCAAAGCGGTTAGAACGCTTTCCAGTGAAGGAATAAAAACGAATGTAACATTGGTGTTTTCACCTCTTCAGGCACTCATGGCAGCAAAGGCTGGGGCAACCTTTGTCAGTCCTTTTGTGGGGAGGCTGGATGACTTGTCCCAGGATGGACTCATTCTGGTTGAGCAGATTGTGGAGATTTACAATAACTACGCGTTTGATACAGAGATTATTGTTGCCAGTGTCAGGAATCCATTGCACGTGTTAGAGTCCGCCATGATGGGAGCGGATATTGCAACTATCCCCTTTAATGTGCTAAAGAAACTGGCAGCGCATCCAATGACGGATAAAGGAATTCAATCCTTTTTGGATGACTGGAAGAAAGCAAAAAAATAAACGAAAGTGGATAATATTATGGGATCTGCAATGTTTAGAAGAGAGCTCAGCAATCCGAACCGATTAACGTTATATCGCATCGCAGCGGTTCCAATTATTGTGATTTTAATGATCTATGATAATGAAGTATGCAGTTTTTTCGCGGCGCTTCAATTCAGCATTGCCGCGATTACCGATTATTTTGACGGGTATTTTGCCAGGAAAAGAGGAATGGTAACAAATTTTGGTAAAATTATGGATCCTGTTGCTGATAAACTTCTTATTTCATTATCCTTGATTATGATCGTCGCTCATGGACGAACTCCAGCATGGATTGCATGTGTTATTATTGGACGGGAAATCGCAGTAACGGGTCTTAGAAATATTATCGCAGAAAAAGGGGAGGATCTTTCCGCTTCCAACCTGGGGAAATACAAAACAGGTTTTCAGATCGGTGCGATTATTCCTCTGTTACTGCACTATCCTTTTTTAGGGTTGAACTCGCATGCCATCGGATCTGTAATGATTTGGGGCGCGCTTATATTTACCGTGTGGTCAGGAGTCGATTATTTTGTAAGGTATGGGAGGTTGCTGAAGATCTAGTTTTATATTGACAAAAATTGGATTAGTTATTAAAAACATTAGCCTAATGAGCGGGAATAACTCAGTGGTAGAGTGCGACCTTGCCAAGGTCGAAGTCGCGGGTTCAAATCCCGTTTCCCGCTCCATTTTATTTTGGCGGCATAGCCAAGTGGTAAGGCAGCGGTCTGCAAAACCGCTATTCACCAGTTCGAATCTGGTTGCCGCCTCCATAT
>JAFDFT010000210.1 GCA_019309685.1 Deltaproteobacteria bacterium | reverse complement strand
CAATTTCTGCACCTGCGATCTCACCATAGATCTGCCATGCCAGATCAAAGTCAAAGTCAGGTGGGGTGGCCTGTTCCACATGGCACCCTGCACGCGTCAGATCATCAGCTAATTTATGGAGAATATCCTGTGTATCCTGCGATGCGGCCACACTGCCAAAAGTATCTGTCCAGGCAAAACGGTATTCCTTGAGCGGTTTTTTCTCAACATGGGTCATGGGGACAGGCGGCACTTCCCAACGACGGTCATCCTTTCCGGCAATCAAGGATAGCGCCAGACGCAAATCTTCAATGGAACGAGCCAAAGGGCCCGGCATCCCCATATGACGCACACCTTGCGGTGAACCGGGAGGTTCGGGAATGTGGCCTGCAATCGAAACGAGGTGATCTGTGGGTTTGATAGAAAATAAACCGCAAAAGTGCGCTGGAATTCGCACAGACCCGCCAAAGTCGCTGCCAATTTCCAGGGGCGACATACCAGCAGCCAGCGAGGCCGCTCCTCCCCCAGTGCTTCCCCCAGGAGTACACGTGATATCCCAGGGATTATTCGCCCGTCCGAATATCGGGCTATCGCTCTGTATATCCAGTGCCAACATGGGCATATTGGTTTTTCCTAAAATTATTGCCCCTGCCTTGCGTATACGGGCAACAACGGTAGCATCCCGCTCGGGAATGTAGTTTTTAAGAGGCTTGAAACTGCTGGTGGTCCGCAATCCGGCCGTTTCGAAGGCATCTTTGATCGTGACCGGAACACCGTGCAGAGGCCCCCAACTTTCACCTTTTGCGAGTGCTGCATCTGCCTCATGGGCGCGTTTGCGGGCAGCTTCCTCGTTCAGTGTCACAATTGCATTCAACCCCGGATTGTATTTACTTATTTGGTCGAGATGTGCTTCCAGTATTTCAGCAGCAGAAGCTTTTTTGTCGCGGATGATCCCGGCTAAATCGGTTGCCGTACGATAGATGAGTTCGGGCATTGGTTTTACTCCTTTTGAAAAATGATTGAAGTTTCAGCGGCGTTGCCCAGAACAACAAAGTCGCGCAAGGTAAAGACCGACTGTAAACAAATGTTAGGGTAGCGCCAGCAACGAAAATACTTTTTTGTGGTTCTTATTTCACCTGTGGAAAAGCATCTTGGACTATTTTTAGCCGAACTTTTTCTACACCGAATCTTGGACTTTCATTCAAAGCCGTTGCAGCCATAATCGGTTTCCAGGCCTCAAATTCCTTTTCACCGCCGGGTCGAAGCCTAAAATAGTGTTTCAGGTAATGTTTCAAGATTAGTTTCGTGGTTTGTCGGTGTATTGGTCTGATATATCGTGCTATTGGAACGTGTTCTACTGGCAAATCCGGAGATAGATAGTTTGAAAAAACAACCCATGTTCGTGCTATGTCAGCCAGAGGATTACCTTTGAATGCCCCCATCCAGTCGATAATGACGGGGCCATTTGCTGTAATTAAGACATTTGAAGGATAAAAGTCGTAATGGATGATGCTATTACCGTCCGGTAATTTATCCAGAGAATCCAATAAAACCGCCTTCATTGCCGGCTCAAGTTTAGAAGTATTTTGAATTGTATCCTTTATAAATTTTCGTTGAGGTGGAAGTTCCTGAATGGGTTTTATTTCATAAAGCTTTATTTGTAACTCAACCAACATTCTCCAATAATGAAACATCCGCCAAGGTTTCTGGATGATATGCTCCTGCATTGTCTTTCCGTTGATTTTTTCTAAAGGCAGTCCCAGGCAACCATTGATCTCAACAAGATTACCAGCCGCGGGGACATTAATTCCAGCCGTATGCAGCAAACGGGTTTTATTTGCCTCTCGTTCGATCAGTTCAGTAGGAATTTCGTGATCAAACAATTTCAAGACCTGGTTATTTTCCCATTCATAGATCTTAGCTGTGGCTCCACGCCCCAGCTGCTTTCCCAATTCTTTTTCTGATCGTTGCTCCATTCTTTAGTTCTCTATAAGATGGGGTCAAATCTCCTATTGGCTCTTATTCAATTTAAAAAGGTCTATCAATCAAAGCGAGAATCTTAAAGCCCTAAGCTAAACACTCTTAATATCACTGTTCTTTTTATATTTTTGTGAATTTATTGTGGATATCTTCAATTCAAACAGGATTCAGCGCAGACTAAAAAAGATTGATGAAGAGAATAAGAAACATGTCAGGTATTGAAAATACCAAGTTGGCGGATGATACACAGTAAGTATCTAAAAATCAAGGATAAAGCTTTTTATAATCTCTCACGAAGACTCAGAGTCACGAAGAATTTTTCTTGGTTACCCCGTCATATTATAATCTTTGTGTCCCTGTGTCTTTGTGCGAGTTTTAATTTGTCAGAAGTTGTCAATCATTCTGCTTCGTCTTTCCCTCTTTTATGGACAGGCACACGTAACAATTTCATGAGGTCTGCAAAAGGCGTGTGGGTGGACGCCGATCTTTTTTCGGTATCCGAATCTTGAGTGTTCTGTCCTTCGGCATCCAGGAAGCGAGAGTGCTCGTTGTCGTGGCAGTAGATGCATAACAGCTCCCAGTTGCTGCCGTCGGGCGGATTGTTCCTGTGATTATGGTCTCTGTGATGGACCGTCAGCTCGCGCAGCTTTTTTCCGGAAAACTCCCGGCCGCATTTTGCGCAGACCCACGGGAATATCTTCAGCGCTTGATTTCGGTAATCTTCTTTTTTCATTCTCTTTTCATCCGCTGCAGAGTTAGATAGTAGATAAGCACAACAAAAAAGGAGTCAAATCTTCTATTGACTCTTATTCAATTTTAAAAAGGTCCACCCACAAAGCGAGAATCTTTAGGCCCTAAGTTAAACTCCACTTTTTAAGTTAGAGTTTGGATAAAACAGATTTTGTATACGTTCAAGGTCATTCCGCCGGTTATTCCGGGTAACTGGTGATTTCCTGAATCTTCTTAAATAGAGGGAGAAGCTTTTTGTATGTTTTGAGATAAACTTTCAGGTAGAGATCTTGGTAAATCTCCTCATTATTTTTAATTGGCTCGAAAATGCCCTGAACCCGGGTCATAGCGTTTACTGCTGTATTGAAATCCGGGAAAAATTTCAACCCCATAGCGGCATCAATCGCTGCGCCGAGGACTGAGGTTTCATTGGTGTGGGGCCTGTGAACGGGGAGCCCGAATATGTCGGCGGTAATCTGCATGATCGAATCGCTTCGGGACCCGCCTCCAGTAGCCCGGATCTCGGTAATTGGCACTTGATTCTTTTTTTCGGTCAGTTGCGCCCCTTCTTTGAGGGCAAAAACCAGTCCTTCGATGATGGAGCGATATAAGTGGGACCGGGTGTGGATGTCGCCGAATCCGATGATGGAACCCTTGGTGTACGCCGCCAGTTCTGGTCCTGGTGTCCAATAGGGCTGGCATACCAGGCCCATTGAGCCAGGAGGCACATCCTTTAAAAGCTTTTCCAGAAGATCCTCAGGAGAAACTTCTTTTTCCAGTGACTGGAGTCTCTCTTGCAGCCCGAACTCTTCCATGAACCAGGAGATCATCCAAAGCCCCCTCACCACCGTTACTTCCGAATAAAATTGACCGGGAATAGCCGATGGAAATGGAGGGAGGAGGGGGCGCAGTTCAACGTATCTTTTATTTTGCGTATTGATGGTTGCGGTGGTGCCAAAGCTGATGCAGGCCCGATCCGGCGTCAAGGAGCCAGTGCCGATAACGTCACAGGCCTTATCGTTCGAAGCTGCAATCAAAGGAAGGCCTTGGGGGATGCCCGTTTCCTTGGCGGCTTTATTAGTGACATGGCCCAGTAATTCTGTTGGGTTGACCAATTCCGAAAGTTTCTCTTTCTCTATGGGGAAAAGTTTCCATTTAAGGTCCCATTTGCTCGCCCACCCGAATTTTTTTACATCAAAAGGGATGGTCCCGATGATGTTTCCGGCCGAATCCCTGAACTCGCCGGTGATTTTATAGGAGAGATACCCTGAGAGAAAAAGGAATTTATACGTTTTGTCCCAGATCTCAGGTTGATTCTGCTGAATCCAGTTCGATCGACAATATTGCGTCACGTACTCGACGAATTGATAAAGTCTCAGTGCCTTGAGAAAGGGAACGGAAAAAGCCGGGAGAATCTTTTTTGCATCTGCCTTCCTCTGATCCAGCCAAACAATTGCCGGTCGCAGGGGATTGCCGTCCCGGTCAACGTTGACAAGAGTTGAGCGCTGTGTCGTCAGGGTAACCGCAACGATATAGTCCTTGGGATACTCGCTGGCATCAAGTACTTTCCGGCAGGTTTCGCACAGCGTCCGCCAGTAATATTCCGGCTGCTGTTCGGCCCACCCGGGTTGCATGGAAAAATACGGTTCTATCGGCGTCTTGACCAGATGGTGAATCTGTCCGGTAAAATCCACCAGCGCGGCTCGCATCGATTGAGTACCGGCGTCAATGGCCAGGATAAGTTCTTCATTTTTTTGCGTAGATTTCCGCATATTAAGCACCTAATAAAAACTGAGAGGTTTCAAAATCCTATTTGATTACTCTTTTTTCATCATCTGGTGTATCGAGACCGAGTGTCCCTCCGGGATTCATTATATTATTGGGATCAAAATAGGATTTCAGGGCCTTAAGGACGCCCATTTGCTCTTTGCCCAGATATGTCTCCATCCAGGGGCCGAACAGCTTGCCCATGCCGTGATGATGGCTAATGGACCCCCCGTGTTTAATCATAGCGTCGACTATCCCTTTGTAAAACTCGGTATACTCTTCCTTGCTTTCAGGTTTGAGGATGAATATGAAATACAGGTTCGTGCCGTTTGAATAAAAATGGGAGGCATGCGTCATGCACACGGTTCTTGGTCGTTTTTTGATGTACGACCTTACTCCCTGGTGGAGGTTATGAAGGTTGTCCCAGGTGACTGACGCTTCCACGGTGTCGGCGATGATTCCGTAGTCCATCATATCCTCCCGCATGAGCGGTTCTTTATACCGGGTTTTTTCCCATTTTTTGACCGGAAATCCGGTAAGATAAAGAGCACCGTAACTTTTGGCAATTTTTCTGATCATTTTTTTAACGTTTCTGACATAACCCGTTTCGCCTTCAACCGTGCCGACGCAGAGGCATCGCTCCATGGGATTTAGCTTAAACATTGAAAAGAACTTGTTGATATAGCTCTTGTCCGCCCCGAAGAGCTTGAGCCCACGTTCTGTTTCTTCAGGATCGGAGATTCGATAT
>JAFDFT010000209.1 GCA_019309685.1 Deltaproteobacteria bacterium | reverse complement strand
CTGTTCCCTGTTCTTTAGAGAGAAGAATGAGGTAGGAAGCAAGTCTGGCAGGGACTTCTTTGAGGGAAAGATTTTCTATCTGTACGGTAAATTCTTTAAGACGCTTTGAAAGAACAGCCAGCATATTTATAGACAAAGACGGGTTTTTTGAGATAAGATCAATAAAGGAGGTTCTTGGAAAAAAAAGAAGATGCGTCGACTCAACAGCTTCCGCGTTTGCAGGAAACCGTTGTCCCGAAAAAACAGGTACCTCGCCGATAGGCTCACCCGGCCCAAAAAAGTGAAGAATGTGCTCTTTTCCCTCTATGGAAAGCTTAAAAATTTTTACATTTCCGTCAATAACGATATAGAAGCCGTTTCCCTCATCTCCTTCGAAGTATATGGTTTCCCCTTTTTTAAAGCGCTTTTGGATGGAAATCTGGCTTAGATCTTGCATTTGATCTTCAGTAAGGCTGCTGAAAAGGGGTGTATTTGATATGATATTTAGAATTTTTTCCATTATTTATCCTTTTTAAAAGAAAAATATCATCCTTTTTTGACATAAGTCAAGGCAATGAATGGAAAGGTCATGTAAAATGGAATCAAAAATCAAAGAAAGACATTTATGAATGGAGGAATGAACATGAAATGCCCAGGACAAGATACACAATATTGGAAACCAGGATCTATCTTTGAAGTGAAGTGTCCTGAATGCGGTCATGTGGTCGAATTTTTTAAAGATGACACAAACCGTAAATGCAGTAAATGCGGGCACAGATTTGTCAATCCGGAAATGGATTTCGGATGTGCTTCCTATTGCCAATACGCGGAGCAATGCCTGGGGACACTTCCGCCGGAGCTGCTGGCAGAAAAAGAAGATCTTCTCAAAGACAGGGTGGCCATAGAAATGAAAAGGTATTTTAAAAATGATTTTAAACGTATCGGGCACGCGACGAGGGTCGCCCGTTACGCGGAAAAAATAGGAAAATATGAAGGGGGTAACCTTGCGGTAATTTTATCCGCCGCCTATCTTCATGATATCGGCATTCATGAAGCTGAGCGGAAGCATGGAAGCACTTCAGCAAAATTTCAGGAACTGGAAGGACCGCCTATTGCAAGAGAGTTGCTGGAAAAACTTGCCGCGAATGAAGAATTGATTAATGAGGTATGTGATATTGTGGGGCACCATCATTCGCCCCGGGACGATGAGACGATCAATTTTAAAGCGGTATATGACGCGGATATTATCGCGAATGTTGAGGACAATCAAAAAGAAAATAGTATAGATAAAGAAAGAATAGAAAAAATTATTGAGAAGTCGTTTCTAACGAAAAAAGGCCGTTCGGTTGCCAGAGAAGCATTACTGAACGAAAAACAAGTTAAAGAATTAATAAATTGAGGTGATATTATGAAAGTAAATCGAAAAATAATAGAAATAGATGATGATCTTTGTGATGGATGCGGGCAGTGCTTGATATCATGCGCTGAAGGGGCGCTGGAGATAATCGATGGGAAGGCCAAAGTCGTTGCGGATAAATATTGTGACGGACTTGGGGCGTGTCTGGGAGAATGCCCGGTTGGGGCGCTACATGTTGTCGAACGGGAAGCGGATGAGTTTGATGAAGAAGCAGTAGAGGCCTTTCTGGCGGAAAAAGAAAAAAATAAGGAAGAAAAAGAAGAGACGATGGCTTGCGGATGTCCTTCAACACAGATTCAAAATTTTGAATCATCCACATCATGTGAAATGGCCAACCGGCCTGCCAATATAGAAGATGTAGATTCTGCTTTATCTCACTGGCCCGTTCAGATAAGACTTGTACCGCCTACAGCGCCTTTTTTAAAGGGGGCTGATCTTCTTGTGGTGGCAGACTGTGTACCCATTGCCTTCCCATCACTTCACAGGGATTTCTTAAAGGGAAAGGTAGTAATGGTGGGGTGCCCGAAATTTGACGACGTACAGGAATATATTGATAAATTTGCAGCGATTTTTGAAACAGCGGATATAAAAAGTATTACAACATTGGTAATGGAGGTCCCTTGCTGTTCAGGCCTGCCAGGCATCGTTAAAAAGGGATTGGAAGCATCCGGATCGGGAAAGAATATTCCTCTGGAAGAGGTTGTCGTAAGTGTGAGGGGTAAGATTTTGGAACAAAATTATCAGGATGCAGCAAACTCTTAAAACCATTTTATCCGGTTATTATTATAATGTAAAAGGCGCTTTTGCTGGTTTCATTTGATTTTATCCGGCAAAAGCGCTGTGACTTTTTTCTCAATCTCGTCCCTTATTTCACGCATGAACTCAATAGGTTTTCCAGCTGGATCAGTGATGGCCCAGTCTTCTCGTAGTGAATGGTTGGTAGTGTTATTATCCTCTTGGTTCTTTAGGTTCGAACTTTTTTATTAGCAGTTTAACGTTACTATTATCTTTGAGTCTGTGGTTTTTTAAGTAGTCAAAAAGTTTTTTGTTTTCTAATTCATAATTAAAGTTTGCCGCCTCGCGAATATCAGTTGGGAAATAAATATCATTCAAAAGACAATTAAGGTTTTTAGTTTCAAAATTCGCAGCGAGCCCTTCAATAAATTTCTCACGATCTTTAAAAAGTAATATGCTTACTTCCTCTTGTAAAGTTCCGCTTCCTTCAGTTGAAGAATCAATGTTTAAACAAAGCTGAGAAAGTATCTGAAGTCCAGCTTTTGGATTCTTTTGAAATGTTGAAAAACAAAGTTGGATTAGTTCACCTGGGCTATATACCAGAAGCTTTGTTGGTAGACTTCAATGAACTTACCTGCATTATCGATATCCCCATTTTTTTTAAGATTATTGATCAGATTAAAGAAATCCTTTTCTTTTTCATTTTCTGTTTTTAAATACTCTTGATTAACACGAGTTTCTTCGTTTATAAGGTCCGTTTGTTTTTGTATATTATTTTGCTCTGACTTTTTAGGGGCATTAATAAAAAATTGGCGAGCCATAAAATTCCTATAATGAAAACAGCGATAATTAACTTCGAAATGTGCTTCATCTTCTACTCCTTTCAACAAAATTAGAGAGACCCTATTTGATTTTATTCGGAATAAGGGTCTTCACTTTTTCTTCAATTTCATCTCTTGTTTTACGCATAAACTCTATCGGCTGACCCGCAGGATCATTAATATTCCAATCTTCCACTTTTGCGCCTGGAACAAATGGGCATTCTTCCCCGCAGCCCATGGTAATAATCCAGTCCGGCGGTGTATTTTCAATGGCATCATTAATTGACTGCGGTTTTCGATATGCCATATCAATTCCTTTTTCTCGCATAACTTCTTCCATGACCGGATTGACCAGTTCTTCCGGTTGGGAGCCACCAGTGAGTACGTCAACTTTATCACCAAACATGATTTGAGCGAAAGCACCGGCCATTTGACTGCGGCACGTATTCCCCACACAGGCAAATAGAATTCTTTTTTTATTTAAAACCGGATCGATAAGATCCTTTGCGGCGTTTTTAATGTCCTCCAGTACAGAAGGATGCAATTTCATGTCGCCAGGATTTTCAATATGCCGATACGTTAAGCTGCCTTCATAGCTCGCGTTAACCGCGTCATAGAAATATTTGGTAGTCAGGATAACACCATCAAACAGATTTTTGCCTTTTGTAGCGCCAAGCGAGAGCAAAAACCCGCGCCGGAATTTACTAAAGGGATCGAATAGATCAAACTTGTATCTTCTGGACCAAAGCGCCTGGCTTCTGTCGATAAGCGCTTTTAGCTGTGCGGTGGCACTGTAAAAAAATATTGGTGTGGCTGTGATAACAATATCCGCTTTCCGAAGCAGAGGATATATAACGGACCGCATATCATCATCATCAATGACGCAAAATCCATATTTTTCGCAATACGCGCATCCCTTGCAGGGTTGAATATTCATCTTGCAGACATCAATGGTTTGCGTTTGTACACCATGCCTTTCGATTTCTTCTAAAAAAGCATTTAGCAAAAATGCGGTGTTTCCTTTTTTTCGAGGGCTACCGAATAAGCCTAGTGCCAGCATATTGTTTTCCTTTCTCACATAAATGGCCCTTTTCCGTAATCTCTGCGTCAACCCGCCTGAGGCGGATAAATCTTCGGAATTGCTTGTGCGACGTACAACTGAGTACGCCTACGCGCAATTCCTAGATTTCCTTGACCTAACGAAAAATTGCTCATCTATGAGTTAAAATGTCTTTAGACACCTATTTAAATTGTTTTGGTTATTCGCAAAAGACAAGTGAACTTCCTTTGTCATACCCCGGTTCATCCGGGGTATCCATATAGCAACTTATTCTTTAGATTTTTTTGTTTGTTAAAGTATAAATGTAATAATTTTATCTGTAACCCTGGATCACCCGGACAAGCCGGGTGATGACGGCTGTGTATATGGGTGATGACCGTTATGCATATTTTTCTTTCTGGTTATCTAAAGAGCTCAAATTATCGGAAGAATCCATATAAAACGGTTCACTAGTCTTTTGCAGATAACCGGATAAATTATTTCCATTTAAATTTATTTTAGTCTATGTTTATAAATATCATATCCGCCGCTGATGTTTTTTGAGGTGAATCCGTTTTGTTCTAGAATGCGATGAGCAAGATATCCTCTAAAACCCACGGCACAAAAAAGGTAATAGCTTTTACTTTTATCCAGTTCGTCCAATTTATCTCTTAAATCATCCACTGGAATATTGACAGCTTCTTCAATCGTTCCTTCTTCTTTAATTTCTTTGGCAGTGCGAAGGTCAATGACGACAATGTTTTTATCGTCTGCTTTTTCGAGCTCAGTCCAGTGGATGATGCTCATATCTTTTTTTATAATATTTGCAGCCACAAATCCTGCTATATTGACCGGATCTTTAGCTGATGAATAGGGCGGCGCGTAAGCAAGCTCGAGTTCTTCGAGATCAAATACGGTCATAGAGCCTCGAATGGCAGTGGCAATGACGTCTATCCTTTTATCGACACCCTGTCTGCCAATCATCTGAGCGCCTAAAACTTTGCCGCTGTCCGGTGAAAATAGAAGTTTAATATCTATGGGTTGGGCTCCCGGATAATATGAAGCATGGGAGCCGGATTGTGTGAAACTCGAAAGATAAGGAATTTGTTCACGGATGAGCAATTTTTCATTGGCACCGGTGGAAGCAACAGTCATATCAAAGATCTTTACAACAGCGGTTCCCAGTGTGCCGATAAATTTAGTTTTTCTGCCAAATACATTGTCAGCCG
>JAFDFT010000208.1 GCA_019309685.1 Deltaproteobacteria bacterium | reverse complement strand
AAATGCTTTAAAAGAAGTTTCTTCCTTTTTTCGCCAATACCGGGGATACTGTCAAATATCGACCGCAATACAGTGCTAGATCTTTTTTTTCGATGATAAGCCAAAGCAAAGCGATGTGCCTCATTTCTAATTCTTTGTAGGAATAAAATCAGGTCCCCTTCCCTTCCAAAATTAACAGGATTAAGTCTTTCGGGGATAAAGATCTTATCTTCTTTTTCTCCTTTTTGATCATCTTTTTTTGCAATACCAGCGATACTAATTTTATCGTAAAGTTTTAATTCCTTAAGTATTTTTATGCCGATATTTAGTTGCCCTTTTCCCCCATCAATTAGAAGTAAATCAGGATACGGTTCTGACACTTTTTCTTTGACATACCGTCTTTTTAAAACTTCTTCCATATACGCATAGTCATCCTGATACTTAACTGTTTTTATTTTGAATTTTCTGTATTGTTTTTTTAAGGGCTTTCCTTTTTCAAAAACGACCATGCCTGCGACTGGATCTGAACCTGAAATATTTGAGTTGTCAAAACATTCAATACGGACAGGCAGCTTTTTCAGATTCATTTTATTTTGGAGGCGATTTAGAATATCCACTCGGTTTTTTTCAGAAGCTAATTGTTCCTTTAATCGATTTTCTGCATTCGCCTCAGCCATAAGAACAAGTTTTGCCTTTTCCCCTCGTTGCGGATATATGATTTTGGTTTTTTTATCTTTTTTTGAAAGAATCCCTTCTTCGATTAATCCAGCATCCTGGATGGGCATTGAGATAAGAATTTCTTTTGGAATAAAAGTGTTCTTTTCGTAGTATTGATTTAAAAATTCTCTGATCAAATCCGGTTTTGCGGATATGGTCTGCTCAAATACAAAATGCCTCGTTCCCAAAAGATACCCTCCCCGAACCACGAGCAATGTAATAACGGATAAAACAGATAACTGTGCTATTGCGATAACATCCCTATCATTTAGATCACTTGTGACAGCGATCTGCTTTTCCAAGGTTTTTTCAATCGCAATAATTTTATCCCTTAATACAGACGCTAATTCATACTCTTGCCTGTCCGATGCTGAATACATGTGTTCTTTTATACTGTAAATCAGCTCAGGAGTTCTCCCTTTTAAAAAAAGAATGACTTCAGCAACGATTTCATTATACGCGTTTATATCTACTGCATTACAACATGGGCCAAGGCAAACACCTATTTGAAAATTGATACATGGCCTTGATCGTCTTTTTAATTCTTTTGTTTTACATTTTCTCAGCTTAAACGTTTTATTGATTATTTTGAGTGTCTGATTCACGCCATTTGAAGAGGTATATGGGCCAAAATATATCGCTCCATCTTTTTTTAATTTCCTGACCACACTAAGATGGGGATAGATGTTTTGAATATCGAGTTTAAGGGAAGGATACTGTTTGTCATCACGCAAATAAATATTATATATTGGTTTATGTTTTTTAATGAGGGTTGATTCCAGGATAAGAGCTTCTTTTTCAGTTTTGGTAATGATGGTATCAAATTCAGCAATTTTATTTATGAGAACCCCTGTTTTTGTACCCATGCCTTTTAAACTTGAGGTTTTAAAATAAGATGCGAGACGTTTTTTTAAATTTCGGGCTTTTCCAATATACAAGATGTTATTTTGTTTATCTTTAAACAAATAAACACCAGGCTCTGAAGAGGCGTTTTTTAGTTTATTTTTTAGATGTTCAGACATATTCGTTATTCTTTAGTACGAATAGGGTTTCTTAACATGTCACAAGTAAATAGTGACGAGTGACAAATGAACAGGGTCCTGTACCAATACAGGTTGTCTCCATAGCAATGGAGCAAGTAAGTATTAACTATTTACTCGTTACTATTTTCTTGTTACGTGTATTTTAGGATTAGTTGTTTGGTGAGTAGTTTATAACTCACTGTTAATATAGATTTATCTTCTTTAATTCCTTAATTTGATCGCGAAGGTTAGCGGCCCTTTCAAATTCGAGTTCCTTAGCAGCCATTGACATTTCTTTTTCGAGTGTGCCAATGATTTCATCAAAATCTTTTGCAGATGTGTACTCAGATAACGACTCATATAAATGGTCAACTTTTTCATAGTTGTTTTCATATACAAATTCAAATGTTGATACTATTTCCTTTCGAATAGTGGATGGTGTAATATTATTTTTCTTATTATATGACTCCTGAATTTGTTTTCGTCGGCTTGTTTCATCACAAGCTTTTATCATTGATGCTGTATTGACATCCGCATACATGATTACCATTCCATTCACGTTTCTTGCAGCACGTCCAAAAGTTTGAATAAGTGACCTTTCAGATCTAAGAAAACCTTCTTTATCCGCGTCTAGAATCGCCACAAGAGAGACTTCCGGCAAATCAAGTCCTTCGCGTAAAAGATTGATGCCTACCAAAACATCAAAAATCCCTTTTCTTAAATCCCTGATAATTTCCATTCGCTCAATCGTTGTTATGTCTGAATGAAGATACCGAACCTTAATGCCCAGGTCTACATAGTAATCCGTGAGGTCTTCGGCCATTCGCTTTGTCAATGTGGTGACAAGAACCCTTTCATTGAGTTGCTGGCGTTTTATAATTTCATCAAATAAATCATCTACCTGATTTTTTGCTTCTCGGATGACGATTCCAGGATCAATGAGTCCGGTTGGTCTTACTATTTGCTCTGCGATTGACTCTTCGCCTTCATTTAATTCATAATCAGCAGGCGTTGCTGATACGTATATGACCTGATTCATCTTGGATTTGGTTTCATCAAATTTAAGTGGTCGATTGTCCAGAGCAGATGGCAGCCGAAACCCATATTTAACCAGCGTCTGCTTGCGGGATCTATCTCCTTTGTACATTCCATGGAGCTGTGGTACAGAAATATGGCTTTCGTCAATCATCATAATGAAATCATCCGGAAAGTAATCAATAAGGGTTGGCGGTGGTTCACCCGGGTTCCTTCCTGTAAGATGCCTCGAATAATTTTCAATTCCATTGCAGTAGCCCAATTCTCGTATCATCTCCATGTCTAAATGTGTTCTTTCGGTGATTCGTTGATCTTCAATAAAACTGTTTTCTTTCTTGAATTTTGTTATCGTTTCTTTTAACTCCGCTTCAATGGATCTTAATGCTCGTTTAAGTGTTTGCTTTTGAGTAACATAATGGCTTGCCGGAAAGATAGTCAATCCTTTGATTCTGTTAATGGTGGTGCCTCTTAGTGGATCAAATTCCGAAATACTTTCTAAGTGATCTCCGAAGAATTCAATTCGAACGGCTTTTTCTTCTTCATATGAAGGAAACAGCTCAACTCTGTCTCCCCTTACTCTGAATTTTCCTCTATGAAAATCCATGTCGTTACGTTCATACTGCATGGCAACAAGGTCTGAGAGTAAGTTATCCCTGTTTAACTCCATGCCCTCATTAAGCTTAAGACGCATCTCCAGATAGTCCTCAGGTGCGCCAAGCCCAAAAATACATGAAACACTGGCAACAATAATAACATCATTTCGTGAAAGGACTGATCGGGTTGCAGAATGTCTCATCTTATCGATCATATCATTAATGGAAGAATCTTTTTCAATATAAGTATCGCTTGAAGGGATGTATGCCTCTGGCTGATAATAATCGTAATAACTCACAAAAAATTCTACAGCATTACTTGGGAATAAGGATTTAAACTCGCTGTATAACTGTGCGGCAAGCGTTTTGTTTGGGGCCAATACAAGAGTTGGTTTGTTAGCAATGGCGATCACATTGGCCATTGTAAACGTTTTGCCAGATCCTGTTACGCCTAGCAATACCTGGGATTTTATGCCGGATATGATACCGTCACTGAGCTGTTTGATGGCATTCGGCTGGTCTCCTTTTGGTGAAAAATCTGAAACTAATTTAAAGGAAGGCATTGGATATTGATTGGTGTTTAAAAAAAGTAAGCAAAGAGGTTATACGTTCACGACTGATTAATTTAATTTTCTATTCGCCAGATAGTTTCTTCTTTACTATCTTCAAGAACAACTTTCATTTCTTCAAGTTTTTTCCTTATTTTATCTGCTTTTCCCCAGTCTCTCGCTTGTCTAGCGGCTGATCTTTCTTTGATCAGTTCCTCAATTTCTTTAGCATTTAAGTTTTCTAGACTGGTTTTATGTGTTTTGATACTTTCAAAGTAGTTTTCAGGTGATTCAAGCAATACTCCAAGAACATCCCGCATTTTATAAATTTGAGATAAAACAAATTCGATTTCATATTTTTCGTTATCCTTAAAAGTTTTACTTGTTTTATCCAATGAACGATTCACATCTCGAACCGCGTCATGTAAAGTGGCGATCGCAACTGCTGTATTGAAATCATCATCCATAGCTTCACAAAATCGATTCCAATACTCTTCTGAGTTATTCAATGAAATGTTGTTATTCTCTCCGCTTGGCAGCTGGATTTCACTTTTTGAAATACGTTCGAGAAGCTTATAAAATCTGTCAATGCTACTACGTGCTTCTACTAATGCTTTTTCAGTATAATCTATAGGACTTCTATAATGACTGGTAAGCAGGAAATATCGGATTACGTCTGTGTGATATTTTTTTAACACGTCCTTTACCAACAGAATATTATTCAGCGATTTTGACATTTTTTCGTGGTTGATATTTACGAAACCATGATGGATCCAATATTTGGTGAGAGGATCGCCGGATAATGCTTCAGATTGGGCGATTTCATTTTCATGATGAGGGAAAATGAGATCTTTTCCGCCGCCATGGATATCAAATGTAATTCCAAGATATTTTGTGCTCATGGCTGAGCATTCAATATGCCAGCCGGGTCTACCCTGACCCCATGGGCTTTCCCAACTGGGCTCACCCTGTTTTGCTGATTTCCATAATGAAAAATCAAAAGGGTTTTTCTTTCTTTCATCTATATCGATCCTTGCACCAGCTTCCATATCTTCAAGCTTTCGCCCTGAAAGTTTGCCATAGTCTTTAAATGATTCAACAGAATAATACACATCTCCATTAATTTGATACGCAAAATTATTGTCAACCAGCTTTTCTATGCTTGCTATTATTTGTTTTATATGATCCGTGGCCCTGGGTTCAATTGTAGCACGTTCAGCATTGAGCGCGTCCATGTCTTCATAAAACTCATTAATATACTTATCAGCCAAGGCTTTAGGGTCCGTGCCGAGTTCTTGTGCCCTGTTGATTATCTTGTCATCAATA
>JAFDFT010000635.1 GCA_019309685.1 Deltaproteobacteria bacterium | reverse complement strand
CCAGCGAAATGGTGTGTTCATATTTTTCGACGCTTTCCCCACCTTCCCGAAAAATAATTGATCGACATCTAATTTTACCATATAAGAGAAGGTTTCAAGTATTGATTGAAAAGAGTACAGGCAACTACTTGAGAAAATATTAATTCAATGAATTCAGCGAAAACAGCTACAGAACCGTTATACAGCCGACAGTTTATCCTCATGTGGTGCGCCAATTTCTTTGTCCTCACCAGTTTGAGCAGCTTCTTTCTTTTTCCACTCTTTATTATCGATCACGGCGGCAACAAATCCGACATAGGTATTTTAATGGCCGCCATGACCCTGTCCTCGGTACTCATCCGGCCCTGGGTTTCACACATGGTTGACAGGTTTGGACGGAAAAAAAGCTACTTTATTGGCACCCTGATCATCACCATTATACCCATAATCCACACCCTTTTTCGCGGGGATATTTCGGGTTTCTATGCTCCGCTCCTACTGGTCAGGATCATTCACGGTATTGGAGTCGCACTCGGTTTTACGGCTTCGTTCACTTTCGCGGCCGATATTATCCCGCCGAAACGCCTGAACGAAGGTCTGGGAATGTTTGGCATAACGGCCCTGGTCGGGATGGCCGTCGGTCCTGCGATTTCCGAGCCAATTATTAAAAATTTCGGATTTGAAGCCTATTTTCTGACAGCTACGGCAATAGGCGCAATATCACTTATCCTGCAGTTTTTTCTTTCCGAGACATACGTGTCAACAGGCAAGCAAGATAAGGAGATATCTTTCTTCACTGTGTTAAAAAGGAAAAAGATTTACAGCGTAGCCATGTTGACCATGCTCTTTGGCGTGGGGTTTGCTGCACAAGGCGGATTCGTGTCACCGTACATTGAACACATTGGACTACCCATAATCTCTCTGTTCTTCATTGCGTATGCAACAGCCGCAGTACTGACCCGATTATATGGCGGTAAATTGGCCGACCGTATTGGGGAGGAAAATATCATTCCATGGGCATTCGTCATCAGCGCAATGGGTTTTCTCACCCTGATTGTAGTAAAAAACAGCTGGCTGTTAATGCTTTCTGGGCTTATCGCTGGCTGCGGACACGGCTTTATTTTTCCCTGCCTCAATGCCCTGGCTATTCGAAATGAACCCATTTATATCCGGGGAAAAATCAATGGTATCTTCACCGGGGGAATGGATGCGGGTATGTTATTGGGTTCGATCACACTGGGTTATATCGGTGAATGGTTCGGATTCCGACCGATTTTCCTGGCCACTTCCCTGATACTTATGGGCAGCCTTGGTATTTTCTTCGGACTCTTGAGAAAGGTCGTCCATACCGGTAATCACAAGAGCCGGGATACGGTCGAATAAAAATTATGACCATCTCCAAAAGAGTTGACGATCCGAAAAGGATTCAAGGGTCCAAGGATTCGAGTGAAGTGCTTAAAATCCCTACAAGAAGACTTGCAAAATTTATTGTATTTTAAATGGGTAAACCTATGTGTCTTTTTTTTCTTGTATATGAGGATGTTCTCCTAATCCGGATTCACCCCATATGTATTTGCCGAACTTATAATACCCCAGCACATTATTTAACCGTGCGTCAATATCATTCTTCACCGGCATTCAGTATAATAACGTCGATATCCCAATCTTCCGTCCACAGCCTGTCCACATCACTGGCTATGCGGGTGGCCAGCTGGGCAAAGATCTTGTCTCGTATCTTTGAAAAATCAAATCCATGCCCCTTCATCTTTATAAAACCGGACTCAACGGCCTTATATAAACGGTAAACCTCGATATTGACCCCGCTTCGTTCCTGCAATTTGGTGGCGATAACGCTAAAGGCCTTTGAAATTCCAGTATCAAGGGTACTGCTTCCCCTGTCAATATATTGAAGCCTGTCAAAAATGGTAAAATCAGTCGTTCGAAATCCTATATCAATCACACCAACTTTCTGTTTTTCAAGTTCCTTGTTTATGATTTTACCGTTCTCATCCATTAAAAGGTTTATTATTGTTCCAAGGGGTTGAGGCATCATTCGCACTTTGTTGATATATATTTTTTTGGAAATTTTGCTTCCGTCGGGCTTTTGATATGTCACATCATGATACCCTCTTAGCGTTTTGGCAAAACGTTCCTGATTTTGCTTAAAATAACCAATAGGAAGACCGGAAACCACGTTGATAGGAACTTCGCTGTCATAGAATTTTCCAGTGGCTGTTATGGCAAATACTTTTATAAAATCAGATATCAGTTTGTCCTGATCCAGTGTGAATTGCCTGACATTTGACTGTTGTTCCGCGAGATTACCCACAAAATAGGACCTGCCTTCAATGGTAACATGAAAATAATCCTCTTCAACGTTTTCACCAAAATCGGCCCAAAACTGCATTTCTTTGGCATCCCCAAAAAGAGATTTGAAAATCAGCATATCCTGACCATTTGTAGCCTTTGTAAATCCAAACCCGATATCAATGCCAAGAAGCTCCATAATTTACCCCCATACGATTTTATTTATCATCGTTTTATATCTTATAGACATCAAAAAGTCAAAAAAATCACGTTAGATAGTGTCCGTCCAGAAATTAGATATTTTGTTCGAGTTCAAGGAAGGCAAAAATTTTAATCCGCCACCGAACTTTGGCGGATTAACCGGAGGAATACATTGAGTATTTCTAGGATTAAAATTTGAGCCTGACGCAGAAATCGGGCAAAATAGCAATTTATGGATGGGCACTATATAGTATTTCAGTTCCGGCACCTACGATTTTCTCTTCTCCACAAAAGTTGTCGGTTTTTCTTTGGCGGAGGTAGTCTTCATTTCACCTTCATAAAAACAACCCTCTGCCATACCTATTTTAGCTGAAATAATATCACCGATAATACGTCCCGTGGATCGAAGTTCAAGCTGATTCACGAGTTTAATATTTCCGTTTATCTCACCTTCAACAATAGCCCCCATCGCCTGTATCATCCCATCCACTCTTCCGCTTTTACTCACCCATATCATTTTGTCACAGTCGATATCACCCTCCAGCCTTCCAGACATCCGAATGCTGTCTTTTGCCTTGATGTTTCCCTTTAAAACAGTACCCTCAGTAACAACATTAACATCAGGTCCCATTTGCTGTTCCAGCCGCTTTTCCTCTTTATTTGGCCGCATCTCACAGTCCCCCTCTTTATTATAGGAAGCTAATTCATTTCTTGTAGTTATGCATTTATCGTTCTTGAGCAACCGCCGGATATATATCTTTATAAAGAATACG
>JAFDFT010000207.1 GCA_019309685.1 Deltaproteobacteria bacterium | reverse complement strand
TGCTCAAAAAAGCCTGTCCCGGATAGCGACTCGTGGGATACGGGATCTTCGGCAAGGTTTCAGGTATTGCAAGCGGGTAGTTTTTTAATGTAATGGAGTTATTTACAAAAATTCCCATAAAGTCGTTTGTAGGAAAGTTTGTTAGCATATATTTTTCTGTCATTGGGAGGAGTGAGATCCTTCACATGTCATTGCTGTTTAGGTTACATATTCCGTTCGGAACTGGTTCCGTAATCCAATTTCCTTTCAGTTAGTTTGAGATTGCTTCGCTACGCAATGACCGTAAAACAAAATTATTAATTGAAGAATGTTAAACTAGAATATTTAAAATAAAATTGATCTTAAAAGATTTGTATGGTTTACTATTATAAACGGAACGCTTAAAGACCAAATAAAGCGTGACAAAGGAAGGCATGCGAATTATTTTATAGGTATAAGAACACTGATACCAGGGAGGTTAAACATGTCAAATAGGATGATGGAAATCCTGCTGCTCTTATCATTTGTCGTTTCAATGGTTGTGGCATTCTGGTTGATTAATTTTAACGAAATGGTAAAGGCCTTTATTGGTATTGCGATCATAAATATATGGTTTTTCGGAGTTTTGATCCTTCATTTTGCTGGGTACATTCAGTTTGCTGATCAGGAAGAGGATCAAGAGGATTCATAATAAAGAGTTATGGTGAGAAGCCTGTAGTCTGTTAAGTATTAGGAGGCCAAAATAAAGATGGTGAAGTAAAAAGTTCGAGTTTCCCGCTTGTAGCGGGATTTACGCTTCGCTCCAACAAACGCAGCAAATCCTGAGGAATGAGGCGTACCTGTAGTACGTTGAATGAACTCGGGATGCAGCGTAACACAGAGATTGGACTTTTTGCGAAGCTAGGTGGGTTGAGAAATGGCATTCGTACAAATAAACGGTTTGAAAGGCAAGGTGTACGTGCCTGATGAAAGACCGGACTCAAAAAAACAGCATCCGTGTAAAGACTGTTACGCATGTCAACAGTGTTCGGATACCCGATGTGCGTTATGCCGCGATCAGCAAACGTGTATGACCAAAAACCCTTCCAACAAATAACAAATCTATATAACCTGTATATAAGAGAAAGAGCCTGTTTGCTGGAGATAAAAATATGAAATCAAAAGGCATGTCCGACTCATTACCATTAAAGCAGGAATCCATCCGCCGTTTTCAAGACCATGTGTCATCCGGAAAGACCGCATTTTTCCAAAAATATGAAATGGATATCGTGATGGGCCGTCGGGAAGGTCCTTACCTGTGGGATATGGATGGTGAAAAAAAGCTATTTAACCTTCATTGTAATGGCGGTGTTTTTAATCTTGGGCACAGGAATCAAGAACTAACCCAATTGCTGAATCAGAGCCTTGAAACACTCGATATCGGCAATGGCCATTTGATGAGCAAAGAGAGAGCTGATCTGGCATTTTTATTGGCAAACTTAATGCCCGAGGATTTGGACGTTACCATATTCGGAGTCAGCGGGGGTGAAGCTGTGGATGTGGCATTTAAAATCGCCAGAGCCTATACAGGTAGAACCCGGATTATTTCAGTGCTTGGTGGGTATCACGGGCACACCGGCCTGGCTATGGCAGCAGGTGATGAGAAATACCGGGCACCTTTTGGTCCGCAATTGCCGGGTTTTATGCAGGTTCCTTTTGGTGACTTCAAAGCGCTTACCGCGGCAGCGGAAAATGATACCGCGGCGGTTATTCTGGAGACAATTCCGGCAACCCTCGGGATGACAATTCCTTCCACAGAATATCTTCAATCCATCAGAAATTTCTGTGATGAAAAAAATATCATTCTTATTATCGATGAAGTTCAGACCGGCCTTGGCAGGTCAGGGAAGCTTTGGGGCTTTGAGCATTTTGACATCGTTCCGGATATTGTTGTTTTAGGCAAAGGCCTGTCCGGCGGGATCTATCCCATTACGGCTACGGTGATTCGTAAACCTATGGAATCAGTATTTCATGATGATCCGTTTATCCATGTCTCTACGTTCGGGGGAGCGGAACTCGGCTGCAGGGTGGCTCTGCGGGTGCTGGAAATCTCATCGGCTTCAGATTTTTTAAATCATGTCAATCAGCTGGCTGAGCGTTTTGCCGAAGGCGTGGAGACTCTTCGGGTAACACATGGTGATTTCCTCCTGGGGCTTCGCCAGCTGGGTTTGATGATGGGGCTGGTGTTAAAAGACGATGTGTCCGGGCCGGTAATGTCAAAAGCGGCTTATGACAATGGTCTGCTGATGGTATACGCGAACAATGATACGTCGATTTGCCAATTCCTTCCGCCTCTTGTTATGTCCCTTGACCAAGTGGATGAAGTTATGGAGAAGCTCGATAAATCTTTAGCGTATGCAGCGGAATTGAGAGATTTCTTTTAATCGAAGACAATTAGCTGGAGGTAAAATATGCGGATTGATAAAGATCTCCTGTCAAGGTTTGAACATGGGCTAGACCCGCAGAATATTGAAGAATCAGTTATTTCGGCGGAAATAATCGGTTATGGTGAGATTTCTTCTATTTTTAAGATTGGCGGCGACGATGAGACAGCGTGTAAGCGGATGCCGCTTTTTATAGACCGATCGTCAGCCGAAAAATATGAAAAGCAGTACCATGAATACTGCGGGCTGCTTGGCAAAGCAGGCATAACACTTCCGGAACATGAGACAGTAATAATTGATGATGTGCCTGATAGACCGGTGACACTCTATATTGTCCAGGAAAAACTTCCTGAAAACAGGTTGGGGCATAGGCTGATCAACCAGTTAGGGCCGGAAGATTTTGAAAAAATGATCGAAAAGATTGTGTCCGATATAGCAAAGATCTGGGCATTTAACAGGACTGCCCTGCCAGCGCTGGAACTTGCCATAGACGGTCAGCTTTCCAACTGGGTGTGGGTTGATGAGAAGAAGGGCCTTACGATGTATTACATTGACACCAGCACACCCCTATATAGAAAAGAGGGAAATGAGCAGCTGGACCCTGAACTTTTGCTTCAGAGCGCTCCCTCGTTTCTTCGCTGGCTAATCCGCTGGCTGTTCCTTGATGACGTAATGAACCGGTATTACGACCAGAGGCTCGTCTATATTGATCTTGCCGCAAACCTTTTCAAGGAGCAGCGGCCGGACCTCATACCTGCCACAATGGATATTATCAACCGGCACATTAACGACAGCAAGGGCCCGCTTACATTTAAGGAAGTGGAAAAGTACTACAAGGAAGACAAGCTGATCTGGACCTTGTTTCTGGCTTTCCGACGGATTGATCGCTGGCTGACTACAAAGATTTTCAGGAAAAGATATGAGTTCATATTACCCGGAAAGATCAAAAGGTGATGACTTCGTAAAAAGTCCAATTTTTGTGTTGCGCTGCATTCCTCGTCACTGCGGCGTACTACAAGTACGCCTCATTCCTCGTGATTTGCGAGCTTTAAACTTGAACTTTTTCCTTTGTCATCAATTTTGACTTTTTATAAGACAGTTGAGTAGTAATATGGTTAAAAACAGATAGTAAAATAAACATAAATGGAGGTTAACTATCTATGTGCGATACATTTGTAGCCCTTTCCTCAGCAACTTCGGATGGGTCAGTGATTTTCGGAAAGAACAGTGACCGGGAGCCCAATGAAGCTCAAGCACTGGAATATTATCCAGCTCAACAGTATTCAGAAGGTGAAAAGGTTCGATGCACATATATTGAGATCCCGCAGGCAAACAGCACGTACGCGGTGCTGGTCAGCCGTCCCTTCTGGATGTGGGGTGCGGAGATAGGCGCGAATGAAAAAGGTGTTGTGATTGGAAATGAGGCGGTTTTTACAAAGTTGCCCATGAGTAAAAAGGGCGGTTTAACAGGTATGGATCTTTTACGCCTGGCGCTGGAAAGGGCGGCAACCGCGGAAGAGGCGCTAGAGACCATTATCCACTTGCTTTCTGATTTCGGACAGGGGGGTATTTGCGGATATGAAGATAAAAAGCTCACCTATCACAACAGTTATATTATTGCGGATCCTGAATCGGCATGGGTTCTTGAGACCGCGGGACCCATGTGGGCTGCTGTAAAGGTAAAGGATATTTATTCCATAAGCAACGGACTGACCATTGGGGAAGCGTTTGACAGAAGCCATCCGGATTTAATTGATACAGCAAGGCAAAACAAATGGCTTAAAAAGGGGCAGACATTTCATTTTGCGAATTGTTATTCAGACTGGTTTTTTACCACATTTTCAGCCTGCCGTGCTAGGCAAGCCCGGTCATTTGGCCTGATGAATGAAAACAGGAAAAATCTGGATGTGCCTTTCGCGATGAGAATCCTGAGAGACCACAAAGATGATGACTATCGTCCTGACAGCCATTTGCTAATTGACCGTGTTTGCTGTCATTATGCCGATATGCTTCCACGGCCGTCTCAGTCAACCGGGTCACTGGTAGCGCACATGAAGAAGGGTCTTAATACGTTCTGGGCAACCGGAACGTCCGCGCCTTGTACAGGAATTTTTAAACCTGTCTGGTTTGAAGGAAATGTGCTTCCGGATATCGGCCCTGTGCCGGAAGGCAAGTTCAATCCGGGTTCACTCTGGTGGAAGCATGAAATGCTTCACCGAAGTATTTTGCTGGATTACGGATCACGGATGGCTGCTTATAAAAATGAACGGGACATACTGGAAGCTTCATTTATAAAAGAAGCGGCAAGCCTGGGATCGGCAAGTAGGTTTGAGTATTCGCAGAAAGCGTTTAGCCAGGCAGAAGAAGAAACGAAAAAGTGGATAAACAGCGTACAGACAACTTCCATTCAAAAAAAGCCCCATTTTATATACCGCCACTTCTGGAAAAAGCAGAATAGAAAGAGTGGGATTTTAGCTAGTTTCCATCCATAAATGGCCCTTTTTCGTCCCGATGTGGCGGGACGAAAAATTACTCATTTATGAATTGAAAACAGTTTTAGGTTCCCATTTTCTAAACTAAATTAATGGATGGGTACTCGCTAAATAAACAGAATCAATTACAATGAAATTCCAGGAAAATGGAAGATAAGGTATATATCCAAACTGATACGCTGGTCCTGTCTATTCCGACGAATATGGGACCTGTGAACATTATCGTGTAATCTGAAACCAAATCTTGCGCTGGACGTTCTGAAATCGTTAATGCTGAAATTTTTAATCGGCGTTTTTTAATGGGCCCCATCTTTGCTGATCGAAATGGAGAAT
>JAFDFT010000206.1 GCA_019309685.1 Deltaproteobacteria bacterium | reverse complement strand
TCAGTTCTTTTGTTTTTCATGGTTGTTGTTAAATAAATGCCTCTAAAATATTTTTTTTTAGCAGTATTGATTGAAACGAAAAATACTGAGTCTCTACCCGCAAAGCGGGTAGGCTCAAGAAACCCCCCAGAGGGGGGTGATAACTTTGGGAAAGCCCCGTTGGGGCTATTTATTCATCAAATTCTAAATCTAACTGGTCTTTCTCGTTTTTTTCTTGCACGCGAATGTAATTACGTATGGTCTCTTCATCCAATCCAACAGTACTGACACAATACCCTCTAGCCCAAAAGTGCAGGCCAGATACACGCTTCTGCCTTAATACTGTACGATGGATCAAAACGGCACTCTTTCCTTTCAAAAATCCAATGACAAACGCTATACTATATTTTGGCGGAACACTTAAACACATATGGATGTGGTCAGGCATCAAATGCCCTTCCAACAACTCCACTCCCCGTTGGCGGCACAAATCGTGTAATATATCGCCAACTCGATGCCGAAACTTTCCATATAGCTTTTTTTTACGGTACTTTGGGACAAATACAATATGGTATTTGCAATCCCATCTTACATGCGATAAACTTTTCCAATCATGCATAGGTAATTCCTCCTGTCTGCCCTTTGGGGCTTTCCCGGGGAATTACCTATATTATTTCTCACCGGATCGGTAGAACCTATCCGGGTCCTCCACCAGAGGTGGAGGGTTTAGATCAAAACTAAAACCTGAATAAAACGAGTTATACGCTTAAGCCGTACATGATTATTAAATGTTTTTTATTTACGCTCATTTGAGGTAATATATATGCAAGTATTATTCTTTAACTTTCAACCTCATATTGCACCAACATTGAATAGCTATGGTCATTAACCACAAAAACACTGCCTGGAATCCAATTCTACTTATCACGCTTAATCTTCTTGCCGCATTTGTCCTAATCTCCTGGCTCTGCCCAACAACACGTGTTTGGTGGGACTTCATCGATTTTTCAACGTTTATTTTTTTTAACAACAGCTTAAAAACGGGAAAAGGATGGCAGACATTTTGGGCAATGTGCAACTGGAGGTTGTCAGATGTGCCGCAATTTATTCTGATTTTTGGCATTGCATTGTATTGGATTACTAAACAAGATAAAGAGTCTGCCAAACAGCGAATCATTGAGTATTTTATTTTTATTTTTCTATGTTTCTTCGTTAACTTTCTCTTTAAGGCAATACTAGCGTTTCTTGACTATAGGCGCCTGAGCCCTACAAAAGTAATTCATGACGCATTTCGATTATCAAACACCATTACCTGGCTGATCACAAAAGATTCAAGCAATACCACTTTCCCCGGAGATCATGGGTTTGTTTTAATTTGCGCGTCTGTCTTTTACTGGCTCAAAGGCGGCTGCCGACTTGGGTTTATTTCATCAATTCTATTTGTCCCATTTCTCTTCCCCAGGCTCGTCGTCGGAGCACATTGGGCAACAGATATATTAGTGGGTTCAATTTTTATGAGCCTTATCACTATCGGCTGTTATTTTGGGACACCTATTCAATCAAGTGTGCCATTATGGGTGGCAAATAAATTGGAAAAACACTTCCCGGCAATCGATTCATTTATCAATCGGTTGGTAGATCGCTGATAAGATTTTTTATCTTATTTTTATTTTGACATTTATTTTAATCATGTTTTAATCGTATCATAAGGATGTGAAAAATGAAGAATTTAAAAGAAAATACTTGGGTGTGGGTAATCGTTCAAGATCCGGAAGGTACTGAACAGTTTTTAGGCCAGCACGATGAAAAAAATAATGTGTCATTTGTTCCCTTTTTTCTGGAAAAAGAAGAAGCTGAGCGGTGTTCATCTGGCCTCGTTAAAAAACCCGGACATAAATATGAAATTCAGGCCATTTTATTTGAGGAAATCAAGTTGTTCTGCGCCAAGGAAAAAGTCATGCTCTTTTTACTAAATGGTGACGGAGAAATCCTTGATAAAATTCAACCATAATAACAGTTTGAAAATATAACAATAGCAATAATCTTGGCTATGATCTCGTAAAAATGATGGCAAAGTAAAAAATTCAAGTTTCCCGCCTGTGGCGGGATTTCCGCTTTGCTCCAACAAACGTCGCAAATCACTAGGAATGGGGCGTACTTATTGTACACCGCAGTGACTTGCCCTGTTAAATCGGCTCCGCCGTCTCGCCGAGCGAGAATTTAACAGGGCGAGGATGCATCGCAACGCAGTCCGCCATAGGCGGATTACGAAGGCATCAATAATTCACCTTAGGAATTAATTATCATGCTTAATAAAAATAACATAATTGTTGAGGCGGAAAAACTCGATTTCGCAGATATCGGTTTCACTTCTGCTGAACCTTTTGATTCACAGACAGAAGTTTTGCTATCTCGGCAAAAGGAATATAAATGGGCCATGGATGCAGGCCTGGATCTGATGACAGGCATTGATCCAAAAAATATCCTGCCTGATGCCAAATCTATTATCGTACTTATCGAAGAGTATTTCCATGAATCTTTTCCAGCGTCCATGGAAGTTCATTTCGGCCGCTGCTATTTAGATGACGACCGAATCACCAAAGACGCTCTTGCGTTAAGGGTCAAAGCATTTCGGGCTTTTCTTCGGGATAATGGTATCGACTCAAAAGTACCGTTTCATCTCCCTCACAGACTGGCTGCAGCAAGAGCGGGATTAGGAACTTTCGGCAAAAACTGTCTGTTTTACTCACGCAAAGCGGCGCGTCAGGGATCCTGGGTCCTTCCAATTGCCATCGTTATAAACCAGGAATTTGCTTATGATGACCCAACTGTCGATGTTGGCTGTCCTGATTGGTGCAAAAACACATGCCTTATTGCCTGCCCGACCGGAGCATTGAAAGGACCCCGTCATCTGAATCCCCAGCGGTGTATCTCCTATCTGTCCTACTATGGTCAAGGTATCACACCCATGGAACTTCGTGAACCCATGGGTCTATGGATTTACGGATGTGACCGCTGTCAGAATGTATGCCCTAGAAATGCCCCATGGCTCGCCAATGAACTACCCTTAAATAAAAGGGTTGTAAAAAAAGTAAAGGATTTTGATCTTTCTCTTCTTCTTCATATGGACAAAGAATATTTTGAGGCTAAAATTTGGCCTCATATGTTTTACATGTCTTCAGACGATATGTGGCGATGGAAAATGAACGTGGCCAGAGTGATGGGAAACACATTAGACCCTAAATATATTTCTGATCTTGTTCAAGCATTTTCGGGAAGTGAAGATGAAAGGGTCAAGGGTATGATTGCGTGGGCACTCGGGCGAATTGGAGGCACTGAAGCAAAAAACATTTTAGATAAAATTTTAGACCCAAGCAATGGCCTGGTTCGTGAAGAAATACTTCAAGCCCTGAAAGAGTGTTAATGATAAAAAGAGACGATATCCTCCATCCAGTTGAACGAAATACCCTAATACTTCATATTCTATTTGCGGCGCTCTGTGTCCTTACACTGATAGCGCCCATTGAGACCAAAGTCGGTGTCCGGCTTTTTTTTCTTGTGCTTATATACAATCTCTCCTTACCGATTCTTGGCATGCTAAAAAAACACAGGGATCTAGTAGGTCTCTGGTTATTTGCCTTTATACTCAGCATTTTTCAGATATGGCCGGACTATTTTCTCTCTTCCAGGCTGGAAATTCTTTTCTTCCCTGAAGATGGCCTCTTTAAACTTGGATCTGTATCAGGCTACATGGCAGGGTTGTGGACGATTCCTATTTTCTTGATTGTATTTATCGCGCAACGTATTCGAATCCGCTTTTCTGAAAACATTTCTTATTGGGCGGCCGCTATTACTTCGCTCGTGGTATTTGGCGTCTCCGAACAATCAATGTGGATGCTGTCCTCCTGGCGCGCTCAAAACGTTACATTGATCGGACATATGGCGGTTTATATCATACTCCCTGAAATTATATTTGGGCTTTCCGCCTACTGGTGTTATGAAAAGATAAAAGACATGAATCACTGGGTAAAAGTACCCACCGCCTTTTTGATCATGCTACTCTATCTTGGCAGTGCCTCTTATTTTTATTTTCTCATTGAAGTAGTAATTGTTTAACACCGATATTTTTTAATACAATCTGTGAACCTGTAAAATAGCCAACGATTACGCATAAACTTTAAAGGGGGATAAGCAGATGGTTAAAATTGTTGGGATTTCAGGAAGCCTGAGAAAGGCTTCAATCAATACCGGCTTGTTGAGGGCAGCCGCTGAAAATGCACCTGAAGGATGTCAGGTCACCATTGGATCCATCAAAGACATTCCTTTATATAATGGAGATATTGAAGACACAGAAGGAATCCCTTCTTCTGCGGCGTCACTCAAAGAAAGCATCGTTTCTGCTGATGGATTGTTAATTGTCACTCCCGAATATAACAACTCAATTCCTGGCGTATTAAAAAACACAGTTGACTGGATATCACGCCCGCCAACGGATCGCTCAAAAGTATTCTCGAACCTGCCAGTAGGAATAATGGGCGCCACACCCGGCGGCGCGGGCACAGCCTTTTCACAATATGCATGGCTACCGGTGTTTCGTATCTTAGGGGCTCAAGCATGGTCTGGTATGCTTTTACGAATTGGGGATACCTTGGACAAATTCAATGAAAACGGCGAACTAATAGATGAGTCAACTCGCAAACAGGTTGCTGAATATATGGATGGATTCGTACATTTCATAAAACGAATCAAAGACTGACAGGCAGTTCTAATTTTATTTATTTTTACTTTAAATAAGGCCTTTTGAAACTTTGAGTTTAAAATCTAAATCAATAAACATAATCTACAAAGTAGCGACTGGCAGTCGAAAAACAAGAAACCTCCTCACGCCAATTGTGGGCCTATCCTATATTCTTTTTGCATCGCTATTCGTAATTGTGTCCTTTCCCTTTGATAAATTAATGGATTTTCCAGAATTTTTACGCCACCCCTTGAACGTAATTTTAGCCGCGCCAATTTTATGTATAGGAATGGTTTTAATTTTATGGTCCGTTTTCCATTTTTTAAAGGCAAAGGGAACACCCGTCCCTTTAAACCCACCCCCCGCACTGGTTGTTAATGGGCCGTATGCATTTGCTCGAAATCCAATGCTGAGCGGAATCTTCCTTGTTCTTTTTGGATGCGGCCTCCTATTTCAGTCAATTTCTCTTATCTTTATATTTACACCTCTTTTCATTCTTATTAATGGTATAGAAATTAAAAT
>JAFDFT010000205.1 GCA_019309685.1 Deltaproteobacteria bacterium | reverse complement strand
ACCTCGTGTCCTTTTTGAGCAAACCATGATGCATCGCGCCCTGAACCAGACCCCACATCAAGAACTCTGAGTTTGCCAGAAGGTATGAGTTGAATCCAAAGGGAATTGATTTCCTCGAAGTGAAGCTGCTTATATTTTTTATAGAAGCGATCAGCGTTTGTTGAGTAATATTGAATAGTACTATTATTGGCTATATCCATTTACAAAGTCAGTCCACTTGTGCATCCGGGATTTTATGAACAACGAAGGAATTGATACTTAGGTCTTTTTGAATTTTACGTTGCGTCTCAATCGCTTCCTGTCCGATTTCGTAAGGGCCCAACAGAACACGGTTCCACCATCCATTTTCTTTTTCTTTTCGCTGAATAAATGCTGGGTACCCTTTCTCTCTTAATTCGTTAAGAAGGGTATCTGCTCTCTGCTCATCAATAAACGCCCCTACCTGCAACTCGAACGTATATTTTGTTTCAGCATCCTGATCATTTATTGCTTCTACAGGTGCAGGTATCCTTCCTGTAAGATAACGGCAGAGTTCATCCGCAACCTTTACCTTTTCTTTTTCAAGTAAATTCAGTCCAGACTTAATCACTATTAAGGGCACTTCTGCCAAATGAAACGGCACGCCTCCTTCATGACTTCTGACAACGTGGTGGTCATCCCATATTTTGTTTCCTGTTCTTGTATCCCATATAGCTATATGCACAGCCAATTTGATTTGAGAATATACCCCTAAAAAAAGCCTTTGAAATTGGATGACTTCTCCAACTATCAAAGCGTCACACTCTAATATTTGGCCCCATTTTTTCACATAACTATTTGAGCTTTTATTATAATCTATTTTGTCGTTATTGTTGATTGCTTTATCAATCTTAAGAAGTTCAATATCCCTGTAAGGTCGCACGCTAAAATGACTGTAAAAACTTATCCGCACGAGTTCATCTATATGTTCTTCTGAAGTAGTGTTTCTGAAGGGAAGGACCGCCATGGATTTTGGATAGCCGCCTCGCAGGACTTTCATTGTCAGTTCATGATAGGCAATAGGCTTTTTCACTAAACATCCACATGCAAAAACTAAAACTAACAAAATCACTGTTGAGATAAAATATCTGACAAACAAACTCTTTTCAAAATGTTTTAAACAGCTTTCAGTTCTTTTGTTTTTCATGGTTGTTGTTAAATAAATGCCTCTAATATAATTTTTCATGTAGCAGTATTGATTGAAACGAAAAATACTAATTGCAATTTTATTCAATTGATTTTTTAATCAGTATATCTTCCATAATCAAGAATTGAAGGTCCGAACCAAAGAACATATTTAGAGCATCTGTGGGTGAGCAAATCATCGGTTCTCCACGCCGGTTTAATGATGTATTCAGCACAGCGGGAACACCTCTAAGTTCTTTTAGATTTTGTATGAGTTCATAATATCGTGGATTCGTTTTTTCGCTAACCACCTGGGGTCTTGCGGTTCCATCTTCATGTACGACTTCTGGTATTTTTTTCTTCCAATGTCCGTCGACATTAAATGCAAAGGTCATATATGGGGCGGGATGGTCAGTCTGAAGTATTTCTTTGGCAGCGCTATCCAGGATGCTGGGACAAAATGGACGCCACCTCTCACGATATTTTATTTGAGTGTTAATCCGTTCCGCAATTCCTGGATAACTTGGATCACCCAGAATACTTCTGTTACCCAGTGCGCGGGGACCAAACTCCATACGCCCTTGAAACCAGGCAAGTGGATTCCCTTCCGCAAGTATTTCAGCAGCCCTTTTTGGCACCTGATCTATACGTTCCCATCTCGCCTTAATAGGATGTTTTTTACACGCATCAATACATTCTTCAGTTGAGTATGAAGGCCCCAGATAAACATGCTCCATTTTTTCCACCTGGCCACCATTTTCGTTAATCAAATAGGACGCTGCACCGATGGCCGTACCCGCGTCACTCGCAGCGGGTTGAACAAAAAGTTCATCCACATATGGCAGATCGATGATGCGCTGATTTAATTTCACATTTAACCCAACGCCTCCCGCAAAGCATAATTTTCCGGTCTCTTGAAGTATATCACCCAGATACGTTTCAATTAGCTGCAGTGAAACATCTTCCAAAAGCTTTTGCATACTTGCTGCATAATCAACATATGGATCATCTATTTCATCACCTTCTCTCTTGGGGCCAAGCCATTTTATTAATTTATTACTGAAATAATAGCCCAACCCTTCTTCTTTGTAACGCCGCAGGCCGACGGTGTTAACAAGGCTTGTGTCTACTTTTATCGATTTCCCGTCACATTGGATCAATCTTGAAAAATCATATTTTACCGGATTTCCATAAGGCGCCATGCCCATGACCTTGAACTCCCCGTCAAGCATTTCAAATCCTAAATACTGGGTTATTGCGCCATACACTCCTCCTAGAGAATCAGGGTCGTATAACTCTTTTATCTTAAATATCTTGCCATTTTCACCATACCCAAAAAATGTCGTGGCATACTCGCCTTTTCCGTCAATACCAAGAATCGCTGTTTTTTCTTTAAAACCGCTTAAATGATAAGCGCTGCTTGCATGCGCCAGATGATGCTCAACAGGTACAAATTTTGTTTTTGCAGTATCTATTCCAAGATCCTTCATTAAACCCATAATACCGTTTTTATTTCGTCTAAAGCGGCGGTTACCATTAAACAGCGCAGTCAATGAACGATCCGGAGAATACCAATAGCGTTTCGCAAAATGCCATCTATCCGGTCTGAACAGACCTATCTTCGCATAGGGAAACGCAACCATATCAACATCAAGTGGAGAAATACCGGCAAATTCAAGACAATATTTTGCCGAATGAAAAGGCCACTTACGCTTTGCGTGCTTTTCTCGTAAAAATCGTTCCTCTTCAGCAGCTGCTACAAGCTTGCCGTTTACATATAGTGCCGCAGATGGATCGTGCGTCAAAGCTCCTGATAAACCTAAAACAATCATCTCTTTTCATCCTCTTTATCAATCAAATTTTCATTCCAATCTAAAATTATGCTACCGCGTTTTTCTTTTTTTTAATAGCCTCAAGTTTGTTTTTTATAAATATTTGGAATGCAATATCGTCCTCAAATGATATTTTAACACCCACAACAATTAAATCAACAGGCCACGGCAAAGACTGGTAAATGCGCATGTAATCTTTTTCAGTTGTAATAATATATTCTACTTTTAGTGTCTTCGCTTTTGACACGATATTTTCTAAGTCTGTGTTTGAGTATCTATAATGATCTGGGAAACCCATAAATTCAGAAATAATGCACGATGTATCATCTACAGTACGTCTAAAATGATGATTCCCGGCAATCCCTGAAAATACTAAAACCTTTCGATGTTTAAGAAAGGTGAAATCGTTTGACAATGATGTTTGCGTTATCTTCTCTATAGGGAAAAGACTGTTTTTATCCACTTTAAAGCAATACGGCGTATGAAAAGATTTAAATACGGGTCCATCAGATATTTTTTCTTTTATGATAAAATCAGAAAAAACCGTTTGATAATTCAATGATGAGTCTGTTTTCTGATCATATCGGGTCATAATAAATGCATCTCCACGCATCAACCCTGATACACGTTCTCTCAAAACACCTCGGGGAAGCATATAAGTATTACCCAAAGGACGCTCACTATCTAAAAGAACAATATCAATATCTCGTTTTAGTTTAAGATGTTGAAAAGCGTCATCCAGAAGAATAATATTCGAATCAAATTTTTGAATTGCCAACATACCCATTTCAAACCGCCGCTTTCCGACCAGCACAGGAATATTTTTCAATTGTACCGCCATCATTATCGGTTCATCACCCGTATCATCAACGTCCATTAAGAATGTATCGCCCTCGCTGATAACCCCTCCGCTGTTCTCTGCTTTACCTTTATACCCGCGGCTAATAACAGCAACGTTATATCCTAATTGTTCTAAAAGTCTCGCAACGTATATCGTCATGGGTGTTTTACCTGTTCCACCCACAGTAATATTTCCAATTGAAACTACAGTACAAGGAAGCTGTTTTGTTTTTACGAACCCCCATGAATATAAAGCATGCCTTAATCTTACAATATTTCCATACATTATAGACAAGAACGACAGAATGATAACCATAGGAGATATTTTTACGCATTTATCCCCATTCATTATCTGTTTAATTTTCAGTTCAAGTTGCATACGATTTACGTCTACCTTTATAGTCCACAACATTTTTTAAATTTACATACAACATTTAACTTTAGATATCCATATTTTTAATCATATTACTATATTGAATATTAAAAACAATCTCAATGGGTTAAAGAAGTATCTTCTTATTGACAAAAACACATCGTTGCTTTATCTTTTTTCAAAAGGAGACAAATTTTGATAAAAAATAAACCAATAATCAAAAAAGTCGTTTTCGTATTCATTTGCATAGCAATGGGTTTTGGCCTATTCGCTGGTTCTTTGTTTTTCTACTGGGCCGTTCTCGATTATCGCTTTTTTACACTTACTGAAGGAGAAGTCTATCGTTCAGCAGCAATGCCATCCAAAACTTTATTAAATAAAATTCGAAAACACAAGATTCGTAGCGTTATTGACTTCCGTAAGCCCGATAATGGTGTTGCCATAGAAAAGGAAACCCTTGATCAGGTTGGGGTTCGTCATATCAATTTACCATCAAAGCAAGTACCTACATCCGAAAATATAAAAACGTTTTTACTAATACTGGACAATCCTGAAAACAAGCCGCTTCTTCTACACTGCGAGCACGGTGTTGGACGCGCAGGTGCTTTTTCTGCGATATACCGGATGGAATATGATAAATGGGATAATGAACGTGCCATCCATGAATCGAGGCAGCTTTCCGGATATGGCAGTTTTAAAAAAGGCTCAAATAAAGAGGTTTATTTACGCAATTATACTCCCAGATGGAAACACTCCCAATAATTATTTTGAAAGCTACTCCATAAGAAACATAAACCAGTTTTCTTTCAAAATGCAGTGGTCAAATTAAAGATCTGAAATGAATAAGAAAATTACTCTTTTCTCATTAATCGTCTTGGCACTATTCTCATCAATCATATATACTTATTTTATTTTAACTGTTCATCCGGTTATACAGAATACGATTTATAGAAGCGCGCAGCTATCAGAAAATAATCTTCAAAAAAATATTAACACTTATCAATTTAAATCAATTATTAACCTTAGAGGAAAAGATCTAAAAGAAAAATGGTATCAGA
>JAFDFT010000020.1 GCA_019309685.1 Deltaproteobacteria bacterium | reverse complement strand
CGTTGAAAGCTTTCCCTTTTTATGACTCTTTTTTGACTCAATCGCCAAATTAAATAGGTGATCAAAATCTTCTTTGTCCAGATCTAATAATGTAAGAATATCTTTTTTCAAAACTTCCTCTAGTATCGGTATTTTTTACTTCATCAAAATATTAATTTATCTGTTATTTTCTACCTTCTGATAATTATAAAAAGGGTTCAGGGATTCTAGGGTTCAAGTGTCTGTTTTTAGTGTTTTTATAAATTTTATTTATCTTTTTTTTCAACCCTTTAAATAGTTTTTTTAAAACGTGAAAGCTTTTAAATCATTCACTTTAATCCTTGACCCCTTGGATCCTTTTATGGTCATCTATTCTTCTGGAGATACTCATAGTTTATTTCCGATATAACAATTCTTATCATAATATTTTATCCAAACATTTTATCAATGCGTCGATTTCATCCATTTTTATTATCAATGGAGGGATAAATCGAAGAATATTCCCCTGCACACAATTAATCAGAAAACCTTTTTCCATGCATTCTTTAACAATAGGTTCCCCTTCTATGCCTAACTTCATTCCTAAAAGAAGCCCTTTGCCCCTGACATCTATAATTGTTTCTTTTTTCTGTTTTAGATGCAGCAACTTTTCTTTAAAATACTCCCCTGTTTCACGGCATGCTTCTACAATATTATCTTTTTCAAATATTTCTGCGACAGATAAGGATGCAGCAGTAACAATAGGTGTACCGCCAAATGTGGACGCATGAGATCCGTGTCCAAATGCTTGGGCGACAGATTCCTTAGCAAGCATCGCCCCGATAGGTAGACCGTTTCCAAGCGCCTTTGCCAGTGTCATAATATCCGGTTCCACTCCATAATGCTCATACGCAAAAAGCTTCCCGGTCCTTCCCATACCTGTTTGTATTTCATCAAATATGAGTAAAATTCCTATTTTATCACAAATTTTTCTAAGTGCTTTAAAATATTTTTCATCCGGGCATTTAACGCCTCCCTCGCCTTGAATGGGTTCTACCAGGACCGCGCATGTTGCTGGCCCAATTTTTTTTCGAATCGCTTCAATATCGTTAAACGGAGCGAAATCAAAACCCTCAAGAACCGGATCAAAACCTATTTTTATTTTTTCCTGCCCTGTAGCTGATAATGTTGCCATGGTTCTGCCGTGAAATGAATTATCCATGGCTACGATTTTGAATTTCCCATCCATCTTTTCTTTGGCATACTTTCGTGCCAGCTTGATTGCCGCCTCATTGGCTTCCGCCCCGCTGTTGCAGAAAAATACTTTGTCTGCAAAGCTATTTTTAACAAGCCATGAGGCAAGCTCAACCTGCGGAACAGTATAATAAAGATTGGAAACATGCAAAAGACTTTTGGCTTGCTCACAGAGTGCTTTTGCTATTTTCGGATGAGCGTGTCCAAGGTTACACACTGCAATCCCGGAAACAAAATCGATGTAGCTGTTTCCTTCAGAATCCCATAGTGTGCACTCGCTTCCTTTGGTAAATACAACAGGAAACCTCTTATACGTGTTTGCAATAAAGAGCTCCGCATTCTCGATAATTTTACTGCTCATAAGATGATTTCCGTTCCGATTCCTGTATCCGTAAAAAGCTCCAGCAAAATGGAATGACTTTTTGTGCCATTAATAATGGGTGCCTTTTCAACACCGTTTTGCAAAGCCTCAATTGCGCATTCCATTTTCGGTATCATACCGCCTGATATCCTCTTGCTCTCTATCCTTTTTTTTACATCTTCTATACGGATAGAGGAAATCAGTGAACCGTCAGAGTCAAGCACCCCATCAACATCTGTCAGCAAAATCAGCCGTCTCGCTGAAAGGGCTATGGCAATTTTACTGGCCACATGATCTGCATTGATATTATATGTCTCTCCTGACTCGTCTACACCAATCGGCGCGATAACAGGTATGAAACCTTCACCCATTAATGTGTGCATTGCTTCTGGATTTACATGCTTGACCTCTCCGACATGGCCAGGATCTAATATTTCAGGAGGTTGATTCTCTTGTTTGCGTTGTATGAAATTCATTTTTTGGGCCAATATCATTGTGCCATCTTTTCCGCTAAGACCGACAGCCTTTCCTCCCTGCTGATTTATTTGCGCCACAATATCCTTATTTACTTTTCCACCAAGCACCATCTCCACAACATCCATTGTAGGTCCGTCTGTAACCCTTAACCCCTTAACAAATGTTGATTGAATACCCATTTTTTCCAGAACATCGTTAATTTGAGGACCACCGCCATGTACTATCACCGGATTTATTCCCACAAATTTAAGCAGCGCGATATCCTGTGCAAAAGCATCCCCTAACTGCCTATCAACCATCGCGTGACCACCATACTTAATAACAATCGTGGTCCCGGAAAAACGTCGGATGTAGGGTAAAGCCTCTATAAGGATGTCCGAAACATTTGCTGTCATTTTTTCCTCAATTTTTCTACAGAATATACCTGCTTAGATCTTCATCATCTTTTATATCTTTTAATTTCTCATTTACGTAATCTTTATCTATCGTTATCTTTTCGCCTTTCATGTCCGGCGCATCGAAAAGCACATCTTCTAAAAGGCACTCCATAATTGTGTGGAGTCTTCTTGCGCCGATATTCTCTGTTAGATTGTTCACTTCCTCCGCAATGAGTGAAATGCTTTCAATAGCATCATCTGTAAAAACAACATCCACACCTTCGGTTTTCAAAAGCGCCATATACTGCAAAATTAATGCGTTCTTAGGTTCTGTCAGTATTCGAATAAATTCATCTTTACCAAGAGAATTAAGTTCTACACGAATGGGGAACCGTCCCTGAAGTTCAGGTATCAAATCTGAAGGCTTTGCCGTGTGAAACGCTCCGGATCCTATAAAAAGGACATGATCCGTCTTTACCGGACCGTACTTTGTATTTACATTAAATCCTTCTACAATAGGGAGAAGATCTCTTTGCACACCTTCTCTTGACACGTCAGGCCCATGGGAATGATCTTTTCCGGCGATTTTGTCTATTTCATCAAGAAAAATAATGCCAGATTGCTCAACCTTTTCAATACCCTTGCCGACAACTTTATCCATATCCACAAGGTTTTGGGCTTCCTCATTCGACAAAATGGACAAAGCCTCACCCACCTTTACCTTACGTTTTTTTGAGCCTTTTGGCATAATATTGCCAAACATCTCTTTAAAATTTATACCCATCTCTTCCATACCGACATTGGAAAAAATCTCTACAACGGGCATTGAACGATCCTGCAGATCTATATCAATATATCTATCATTTAGTTTTCCTTTGCGGAGCATATCTCTAAGTTTTCCCCGGGTTGATGTTTCTTGATCATTTTTTTCATCAACAGGCGTTATCTTTTCATCATTTGAATTAGGTTCTTCCCATGTTTTCTGGGTCTCCTGTTTTGGAAGCAAAATATCCAAAATTCTCTCTTCCGCAATCAGTGCGGCCTTTTCTTTTACTTTTTCCTGCTCAATGGACTTTACCTTGTTTATTGTTATTTCAAGAAGATCCCGTACCATTGATTCAACATCTCTGCCCACATATCCTACCTCTGTAAATTTAGAAGCTTCAACTTTACTAAAAGGCGAATCCGTAAGCTTTGAAAGTCTTCTCGCTATTTCCGTTTTTCCAACACCCGTAGGACCAATAAGTATAATGTTTTTTGGCGCGATTTCATCACGAAGGTCTTCATGCACCTGCTGCCTGCGCCATCGATTTCTAAGTGCTATCGAGACAGACCGCTTTGCTTTATCTTGTCCGATGATATACTTGTCAAGCTCTTCTACAATCTCTGCTGGTTTTAGATTCTGTACAGTCATTATTATAAATCACCACAACTATTTTTCATTTAATCTCTTTATCTTAAATTTCTTCTATTGTTATATCGTCGTTTGTATATATACAAATAGACGCCGCTATCTTCATCGCAGCTTCCGCAATTTCTTTTGCACTCAAATTGGAATGACGAACCAGTGCGGTGGCCGCGGCCTGAGCGACTGAGCCGCCAGAGCCTATGCCAATTAAATCCTCATCTGGTTCAATCACATCTCCACTGCCTGATATGAGAAATATCGATTTCTCATCAACAGCAATCATTATCGCATCCAGATTTCTCAGGTATTTATCAGTTCGCCAATCCCTGGCTAATTCAACAGCGCTGCGCATCAAGTTTCCGTTATATCTTTCCAACTTTGCTTCCAAACGTTCATAAAGATTTAAGGCGTCTGCTGTGGCGCCTGCAAACCCGACAATGATGTTATCATTGTATATTCTTCTTACTTTTTTCGCACGGTGCTTTATAATTGTAGCGTTTAGTGTAACCTGCCCATCACCAGCTACCACAGCCTTTCCTTTATGGCGAACAGCCAATATGGTTGTTCCATGAGGTTTCATTTTTTACCTCCTTTTCATACCTGAATCTTGCATGAAAATTAATGAGATTCTGTTTTGTTGAATCATCATATTAGTTCCAACAATATTGTAATGTCGAAACATTTTACTCATATGTCAAAAAAAGGGTTCGTCTATTTTTCTCATCAATTTTCACCTTATGGGCGAACCGGAGACTCCCATATGCCGTGTTACTAAAGGATCACAATAGTTCAAAACTATGGTTTCACCCTTAGATGCCTTGCATATGAAAGCCTCCAATTCGTGCAAAATTCAGGTCATAATAACTTCGTTATCGTCTGGGATGAGCCTTGTCATAGGTTTCCATAAGCCGATCGATGCTAACATGGGTATATTTCTGAGTCGTTGAAAGACTTTTATGGCCGAGAAGTTCCTGCACAACTCTAAGATCCGCCCCCGCGTCGAGCAAATGTGTAGCAAATGTATGCCTAAATGCATGAGGCGACACCGGTGTTAAAAGACCGCTCTTTTTTGCTACATTTGCAAGGATACGTGCAATAGAACGGTTAGTTAGGCGCCCTCCTCTGTTGTTTAGAAACAAAGCCCCGTCTTTTAGATATTGTTTTTTTTCTTTCTCTATAGTTTCATCGCTTAGCAGCATTTTCCTGTAGGTTACTATAGAATCTATGGCTGTTTTTCCTACAGGTACAATCCGTTCTTTTCCGCCCTTTCCTAACACACGAACAGTGCCTTTATGAAAATCCACATTCGGTACATTTAATCCTGAAAGCTCTGACACCCTTATACCACTTGAATAAAGTGTTTCAAATATAGCTCTGTTTCTTTTTCCTAACAGAGTGTCTGTTTCAATTGAATCTAACAAACGGAAAATATCATCAATTGGAAGATAAACAGGGATTGGTTTTCCCGTTTTCGGCGTGAGAACTTGATCAACAGGATTTTCCTGTATATGGCCATGCCTTACCAGGTACCGAAAAAAAGAACGTATCGCTGAAAGTTTACGGGCGATGGTCGATTTTTTGTTCTTTTTGTGCAAAAAACCGAGATATGCTCTTACTTTTAGGACATCAACACTTATGGGATTAAATTGGGAATGCCCATTTCCCCTTCTATTTCCTGAAGACGCCTCCTTGATGACAAATTGGGCAAATTCAATTAGATCTTTTGAATAAGCACGATAGGTGCTTTCCGAAAATCCTTTTTCAGACAGAAGAGATTCTACAAAGGACTTTATAAGATCAGTTGAATGAGAAGAAGCCATTTGGATCTTTCATATTAATTTTATACGGAAACGGCTTGATCTAAATTATTTTAAAAAACGGCATTAATTTTTACATAAAGGCATCCAAAATGTTTGCAATATAGAACTAAGCCGCCCGCCGTGTCCGTTTTTTTAATCTTGCTATTTTGCGTTTAAAAATCGTCGCTATTTTTTTATCTTTCGAGGCAAGAGCTTCCTCTCTCTTAATTTTCAATGATTTTATTTTTTTCTTTAAGTCTAATAACGAAATATCTTTCTTCTTTTTGGGGGCTTCTTCGATACCTCTCGATTTTTTTATGGTTGCTAGCAAGTCCGGTTTGTTCATTCCGTGGGCACCGGTGATTTCAGGAATTTCCTTGGCAATTTCCTTAAGTTCCTTGATTGTCATTTTATCAAGAGGTTTTTCGTCACTCTTTTTACTTGATTCAGTCTTTTTACTTTCCTCTTGTTTCTCGCTTTCTTCCGCAGCTTTACCATCTACAGCGCTTTTATCCTCTTCGGTTTTCTCACTTTTTTCAGCCTTCTTACCTGCATCTGGCTTCTCGCCTTCTTCAACAGTCTTGCCTTCTTCAGCGCTCTTATCTTCTTCGAGCTTCTTACTTTCTTCAGCAGCTTTACCTTCTTCGACTACTTTTTCATCTTCAGTCGTTTTTTCCTCTTCAGTCATCTTTTTAACTCCTATATTTTTCTAAAATAAAAACATAATTGGGTATGTATAACCCGCTGTTCATAGTTACCATAATCTTGTTTAATAACAATAAGATATCTTTTCTTATCAAATCCTAACCACTTCAATGCAATCATTTGATTATGGATTTAAGAAAAAGACGGCACTTTAAACCAGATTCCCTTGCTAAGTCAATACCTAAAACAATGTTTTTAATATCATATCAGCTATTTTCACTTATTTTTTTCAAACATCTGAATAAGCGGCTTAAATACATCCATTGGGAATGGGAATATAGTTGTTGTATTCTGTTCAGCGGACATTTCTCTCATCGTTTGTAGATATCTTAACTGAAGCGCCATAGGATGCTCTTGGATAATTTCCGCTGCGTCAGCCAGTTTGGACGCTGCCTGGTATTCTCCTTCAGCATTTATAACCTTAGCGCGTCTTTCTCTTTCAGCCTCTGCTTGTTTTGCCATGGATCGCTGCATTTCCTGAGGCAAGTCTATATGTTTCAATTCAACATTGGCAACTTTTATCCCCCAAGGATCCGTATGGGTGTCGAGTATTTCCTGAAGCTGAGAATTGATTTTATCCCTTGCGGACAAGAGTTCATCCAGTTCTGCCTGGCCGCATACGCTCCTTAAAGTTGTCTGTGCCAGCTGTGACATTGCGTAAGTGTAATTTTCAACTTCTATGATCGCCTTGGTCGGATCTATTACCCTGAAATAAATGACTGCGTTCACTTTTACGGATACATTGTCTCGTGTAATCACATCCTGTGGATCCACATCCATTGCTATAAGCCGCAGGCTGACCTTTACCAACTTATCGATGATGGGTATAAGAATGATAAGTCCCGGTCCTTTAGCAGCGATTACCCTTCCCAATCTAAATATAACTCCCCGTTCATATTCATTTAGAATCCTTAAAGCTGTTGAAAGAAAAAACACGAAAAATACAATAATAAATATAGCAGGATAAAACATATTTCACCTCCACCATTCTTCTTTTTAAATGTTTATTCAGTTAGTCAGTAGGTTCCACTTCCAGAACCAGGTTAGTCACACCGACTACCTTTACCTTAACTCCTTCTTTTACAGGATCTTTTGCTATGGCTTTCCACAATTCACCATGAACAAGAACTTTCCCTTCAGGATCAATCTCATTTTTCACAATACCTGTTTCCCCAATTAATCCTTTATCCCCTGTTCTAGGCTTTGAAACCTGAGCTCGAAAAGCCAGACCCGCGACAACCACAAAAAAGCTGGAAACAAATACAAGCGTGGGAAGAAGTACTTTCAAAGACAATTGCCCGCCTGGCTCACTTCCTTCAAACAACATAAGTGAGCCAATCAGAAGGGAAACAACACCGGCAATACTTAGGAGCCCAAAACTTGTAATTTTCATCTCCATAATAAAAAATATAATGGCAAGAATAATTAGCAGAATTCCCGCGTAGTTTACGGGTAGTGTCTGTGAAGCGTAAAAAGCCAATATAAGTGAAATAGCACCGATCACTCCAGGAAAGATCGCACCCGGATGCGACAGTTCAAAATATAAGCCAGCCATTCCGATCATCATAAGAATATATGCAATATTTGGATCACTAATTGTCTTGAGTATTTTTGTGCGGAGTGTTTCTTCCACGTACTTTCTTTTAAGACCTTTAAGATTCAGTTTTCCTTTTTCTCCTAAATCTCTGCCATCAACCTGTTTAATAAGGTCATCGAGATCCTTTGCCACAATATCGATTATTTTTTTGTCCAGTGCTTCTGTCTCTGTGGCGGAAACGCTCTCGCGTATAGCCTTTTCAACCCACTTGACATTTCTCCCACGTTTTTCTGCGATACTTTTTGCGTTGGCGACCATATCATTGGTGATTTTTTTGGACATGGTCTTTCCAATCTCTTGTCCGCCCCCTTGAACCGGATGAGCCGCGCCAATATTGGTCCCCGGTGCCATGGCTGCGATATCTGAAGCATTGGTAATCATCACACCTGCTGAAGCAGCACGAGCACCACTGGGTGAAACATAGACAATAATTGGCACTTTGCTGTCAAGGATTGCCATTACAATATTTCGCATTGATTCAACATTGCCTCCTGGTGTATCTAACTCTATGATCAAACAAGCCGCATTCCCATCTGAAGCTTTTTTAATACCGCTTTTTAAATAGCTTGCCGTTCCCGCACTAATGGCGCCAGAAAGTTTCATGATATAAATTTCTTTTTCTTCTGCAAAGCAGTTTGCATGAAAACTGGACGTGAAGATCATGATGAATATAAAAACAGCACAAATTTTATATTTCATAATATATTTTCCCTTTTAAAAGCTTATCTCAATAGTTTTTTTAACTAAATACATCTAAATTATAATAAATCCATTTCCTTCATCAGTTTCTTTATATCCTCCCATACATCTCGCTTTTTTTCAGAATTTCGAAGAAGGTATGATGGATGATATGTGGGCATCATACGGATACCCTCATAAAAATGAAATTTTCCTCTCAGTCTCGATATCGGCGTATCAGTATCTAAAAGCGTTTGGGCAGCGAATGTGCCAAGCGCACAAATAAAATCCGGCTGTATCAAGCGAATCTGACGCCTTAGGTATGGCATGCATGCTTGAATCTCTTCCGGCTTTGGATTTCTATTTCCAGGCGGTCGGCATTTGATAATATTACAGATATATACATCATCCCGTGTGAGATTCATCGCCTGAATGATCTTTGTCAGTAATTGGCCCGCTTTGCCGACAAATGGTTTGCCCGTTTGGTCTTCTTCAAAACCAGGTCCTTCGCCTACAAATACTACTTTCGCATTGAAAGCGCCTTCACCAAATACAATATGTTTACGGTCTTGATGGAGTCCGCACAAACGACAGCCTTTCATATCATGTTTAACCTGATCCAGGTTGTCATCAGCAGCAATAAATCCCTTGCCCCAGTTTTTTAATATATTCTGGCTGTTTTCAGTGCAGTCAAAACCACTGCACCCGGAATTCTTTAAGAACAACAGGAGATCTTTTACTTCACCCGTCAATCCTGCCAAGTCTTCCCAGTTATCCGTGGTTTTATATTGATAGTTACTGCTCACAGACTATACACCCTTTATAATTCTATCCAAAATAGTATGGGCCAACGCTTCTTTACTCATTTCATTCAAGGATTCTTTTTTTCCATCTTTATAAAAAAGTGTCGCTACATTCGTATCCGCCGCAAATCCTGATGTAGGTCCTCCTACAATATTACCCACAATCATATCAAGATTTTTATCTTTTAATTTTTTCCCCGCGTTTTTTTCAAGCGATTCTGTTTCCGCAGCAAAACCAACCAATATCTGGTCCTTTTTTTTCTTACCAAGTTCTTTAAGTATATCTATATTCTTTTTTAATGATACTGCCTTTTCTATTGCATCCTTTTTTATTTTCTGTTTTGCCTGTTCATCCGCACGGTAATCTGATACAGCTGCTGCTTTAATGACAATATCAACGGTTTCAAATTGTTCAAAAACAGCCGAGCCCATCTCCTCTGCTGATTTCACACGAATCGTATTTACATTTACCGGATCTAAAAGCTGAGAGGGGCCTGAAACAAGTGTTACGTCAGCGCCTCTGTATTCAGCCGCTTTTGCAATCGCATACCCCATCTTCCCGGAAGAAGGATTGCTTATAAACCTCACCGGATCCAGATGCTCTTGTGTTGGCCCTGCTGTAACGAGTATTTTTTTATTTTGAAGATCTTTTGGTGAAAGTCGCCATAACAGCCTGTCCAAAATCTCCTCTGGTTCAGGCATCCGTCCTGGGCCAGTAGTACCGCAAGCAAGTTCGCCTTCGCTTGGATCAATAATCGTAAAGCCATCTTTTTTAAGGGTCTTAAGATTTCGCTGAACAGCTTTGCTTTCATACATATTCGTATTCATTGAAGGACAAATGAGTATCGGCGCCGTTACTGCAAGAATGAAAGTGCTCAACGCATCATCGGCAATTCCACCAGCAATCTTGCCGATAATATTCGCTGTGGCTGGTGCAATAACAACCGCATCCGCCTCTTGTGCCCATTGAATATGCTTGATAGATGCATCATTTCCCTCTTTTAAAAACAGGCTATCGCTAACCGGATTTTCAGAGAGGGCTTCAAACGTAAGCTGCCCGACAAACCATTTCGCGTTTTGAGTCATGATAACCCGGACGTTTGTTTCGCTTTTTTTAAACAACCGCAACAGTTCAACACTTTTATATGCAGCAATACCCCCACTTACACCGAGAATAATATTTTTATTTTTAATATCGCATTTCATATTATCTCACTCTTGCTAATAGCTTATAATTGCTTTAATTGTAAATGGTTCTCAATTCGCACTTTTGCCTTGTACTATAAAACATATTCTATTTATCTATGTCCGGCTCAACCCCCGCTATTGTGGGAACAACGCCAATTTCAATATATGTATTGATTTCTTTTTCCGTAATATTGATCATGCACCATCGGTTTTCTTTTTGAAACAGCATAATCGCCCGCTTTGGTGTTTTAAATGAAGTAATTGCCTTCCAGTTATCTTTTGACATGTTATCTTTGAAAAAATCTATGAGTGAATTTCTTTCCACCCTACCTTTTAAAGCAAGAATACCAGACCGGTAACCAGCACTCTCGATAATATATGTGGACTTCTTATCTTCTTTTAACTCTCTAGGAATGGCCACATCCTCAAAATCACGATAAAGCGGAATGGAAGCTTCTTCAGATTGAGCAGATGTATCTGATGAAACGCCCATCGAATTTAACATTCCCGCACACCCTGTGAATAGTAAAAATACTGTCATCAACATCCCTACTACTATTTGAAGACACTTAAATTTCTTTATACTAAATTTCATCGAATTAACTCCCCTTATAATAAAATTAAGTTAATGCCTGAATTTTGCCAAGTAATTCTGGTAAGCCAGTCCAATACCTTGTTCAAGAGATATTTTTGGCTGCCATCCAAGGTCTTTTATCCGGTTAATGTCTAGTAATTTCCTGGGGGTACCATCCGGTCTTTCATGATCCCATTCAATCTCACCTGTATATCCAACTACACCGGCAACCTTTACTGCCAGTTCTTTGATTGTTTGATCATCACCACAGCCGATATTAACCAGGGGTATCTGGTCATTTCCCAGCATTGAGTTGAACAGGGATTCTTCAAGCTCCATTATAAAAACACATGCGTCAGCCAAATCATCCACATAAAGCAGTTCTCGACGAGGCGAACCTGTACCCCATAACTTGAAAGCTCTGGGAGTACTTCCTGCAGCGCCGAGACCATTAAGATTTTCCATAACATCTTTAGGAATACTACCGTACAAAGCTTCATCTTTTTTAATCATATCCCATTGATCCTGCATGGCAAGTTTCGCCAGGTGAAATTTTCGTATCATTGCCGGAATGACATGCGATTTCTCCAGGTTATAATTATCTTCAGGCCCGTAAACATTTGTCGGCATTACTGATAAAAACGTTGAGCCATACTGCCTATTGTACGCCTGGCAAAGTTTAATCCCAGCAATTTTTGCGATAGCATACGGTTCATTGGTTGGTTCTAGTTGTCCTGTTAAAAGATGCTCTTCTTTCATCGGCTGCGGCGCAAACTTAGGATATATGCAGGAGCTTCCAAGAAACAATAACCGATTCACACCCGTTTTATAAGCACTATGAATGATATTGGATTCTATAATCATATTCTTATAGATAAACTCAGCCGGATATTTATTATTTGCCATTATCCCGCCAACCTTAGCCGCTGTCAGAAATACATGATCCGGACTTTCTTTTTCAAAGAAATTTTCTACTTCTATTTGCCGTTCCAGATCAAGTTCATCATGTGTTCGAAGGATGATATTGTTATATCCATCTGACTGAATTCGTCGAAGTATGGCAGAACCAACCAAACCTGTGTGACCTGCAATATAAATTTTATCGTTTTCATTCATGTAGAGCAACGTGTGAGTATTGCATTTAAGTTCTAATAATCATACCGATAAAAATCAACATATTACCTGAATTTTGCACGAATTGGAGGCTTTCATCTGCCCCGCAAGCGGGATTTCGCTTGCGCTCAACAAGCTGCATCTAGGGGTTAAGCCATAGTGAACTATTGCGAACCCTTAGTAACGCAGCATATGGATGTCTCCGGTTTGCCCACCGGGTGAAAAATGTTGAGAAAAGTTGAATATCCATTTTACCATATAATAAAAACGCTTCAATGTTAAAATATTGCTGGAACTATTATGATGCCTCATCAAAAAAGATTCCCATCAATTTTCATGCAGAATTCAGGTATTAATTTGTATTGTTATACATATTTTCTTTTTGCGCCAACTTCAAATCAGCATCAATCATTTCTTTGACAAGTTCTTTAAACGTAATCTTTGGCTTCCAGCCGAGTTTTTCCTTCGCCTTAGTTGAGTCACCAAGCAAGTTATCAACTTCTGTAGGACGGAAATATTTAGGATCAACAGAAACGATGATTTTATTATCTTTACTAACTCCCTTTTCTTCAATACCTTTTCCTTTCCAACGGATCGGAAAATCGAGCTCAGTGCATGCTGCTTCAATAAATTCCCGGACAGTATGCTGCTCGCCTGTAGCGATAACATAATCTTCAGGCGTTTCCTGTTGAAGCATAATCCACATCATTTCAACGTAATCACGGGCGTGACCCCAGTCTCGTTTAGAATCAAGATTTCCAATGAACAGGCAATCCTGCAACCCTAATTTAATGCGGCTCAACGCTCGGGTGATTTTTTTCGTAACGAATGTCTCACCTCTTATAGGTGATTCATGATTAAAAAGAATGCCATTGCACGCGAAAATACCATATGCCTCCCTGTAATTGACAATAATCCAATACGAGTAAAGTTTTGCTACCGCATATGGGGATCTTGGATAAAAGGGTGTGGTTTCTTTTTGTGGCGTTTCCTGTACTTTCCCGTACATCTCTGAAGTTGATGCCTGATAGAGACGCGCTTTATTCTCCATTTTTAGGATACGAATCGCTTCAAGCAATCGCAACGTACCGAGTGCATCCGTATTAGCTGTGTATTCAGGGGTTTCAAAAGACACCTTCACATGACTCTGGGCGGCCAGATTATAAATCTCATCCGGTTGAGTTTCCTGAATAATCCGGATAAGATTTGTAGCATCAGTCAAATCCCCATAATGCATAAAAAAACGAACATCTTCCTCATGTGGATCCATGTATAGATGATCAACACGTGCAGTATTTAACGACGAAGACCTGCGTTTTATGCCATGCACTTCGTAACCCTTTTTTAAAAGAAACTCACCTAGATAGGCTCCATCCTGGCCAGTCACTCCGGTAATGAGAGCTTTTTTCTTTTTCATATATACCCTCTTTTACATAAACAAAATCAAATACTAATAGCTTTTAAAATACTTAATTGTTCTTTTCAATCCTTTATCAAGCTCTACTTTTGGTGACCAGCCCAGTCTATCTCTGGCCAGATCAATGCACGGCTGTCTCTGCTTAGGGTCATCTTGCGGAATCGGTTTAAATACGATTTCCGATGTTGATCTTGTTAATTTAATTATTTTTTGGGCGAGCTCAAGCACCGTAAATTCATTTGGATTGCCAAGATTCAATGGCCCAACAAATTCATCCGGTCCGTTCATGAGCCGCATAAGCCCTTCAACCAAATCATCAACATAACAAAACGATCGTGTTTGAGTGCCATCACCAAAAACCGTTATCGGATCATTTGCCAGAGCCTGGGTGATAAAATTACTTACAACCCTGCCATCATTTGGATGCATCCGGGGTCCATAGGTATTAAAAATACGTGCAACTCTTATATTAACGTTATTTTGTCTGTAATAATCAAAAAACAACGTCTCAGCACATCGCTTTCCCTCATCGTAACAGGATCGTGGACCAATGGTGTTGACATGGCCCCAGTAATCTTCCGTCTGAGGATGTACCGTGGGATCTCCGTACACCTCTGATGTAGAAGCTTGAAGGATCTTCGCTTTGAGTCTTTTTGCGAGTCCCAGCATATTAATCGAACCATGCACGTTGACCTTTGTCGTTTGAACCGGATCATTCTGATAATG
>JAFDFT010000204.1 GCA_019309685.1 Deltaproteobacteria bacterium | reverse complement strand
TATTTTTTAAATAGCGAGTATATGGGGCTGGTTATTTCACCATTGGCTCGAACCAAGGTGATTCCGGATATCGTGCTGATATACTGTCTTCCCGCACAGGCCATGCGGTTGATCCAGAGTTATCTTTACGTTGAAGGGGGCGTTCTTGAGTTTACGTCCGCTGGAAAAGTTGGCTCGTGCCATGAAGGCGTGGCAAAAACACTGCTAACACAGAAGCCGCAATTGGTTGTATTGGGAAACGGCGATCGTATCTGGGGCGGGGCCCAGGATTCAGAAGTGATGTTTTCATGTCCGCGCAGCAAACTAGACGCGCTTGTTGAGGGCCTCGAAGCTACCCATACTGCCGGACTACGGTACCCGATACCATCATACATGAATTATTCGCCGGGATTTCAGGAAGATTTTGAAAAAGCGGCAGTTAAAAGGGCGGGTGGTACGATTGCAAAACAATAAGAAAAGAAACTTTCTTATGCAGCTATTTTATTCAAAAATGTTTTTGCGATATTGGAAGAATAAACAACGATCTGTTTCATCATGTCCATAAGCTCCATGTGAACTTCGTGGGTTTCAGCAGATTCCTGACGTTTATATAATACACGTTCAAGATGCTGGATTCTGTATTGGGATTCAAGATCCAGGTATTTTTTTTCTCCGGCCATTATCTCTTTTGCTTTTTCCGGATTCAGTTCAGTAAAGGCTTCTTCTAAAAGGGTAATTTGATTGCATACCTTTTGATGATAAATCATTAGTTCTTCTTTACCTTCTTCAGAGAAATCAACACACAGATTGCGTTTTTTATCGATCAGCGGCACTAAATTTCTGTGAATAATATCACCGATGCTTTCCATGTCCGAGGTGATAGAGATCATGGCGTATATTTCGTTTGCCTGGTTTTGCGAAACATTTTGTTTTGAAATTTTGATCAGGTATTCTCTTATTTTTTTATCCAGAAAATCAATTTTTTGTTCACGCATATCTAGGCCTTCTATCAATGAAAGCTGAGGAAAATGTTCATCCTGGGTGGGAATTTCTTTAATCAGTAGCTTTCGTTCTTCCTTGGTCAGCTCGTCGCCGCAAATGAGGTTTTCATCGGACATAAACGGAATAATAATCGCCCTTAACATTCTACGAAGAAGTTTTGCCATTCTGGACATTTCCACACGGGCGAGGTCAGTGGCAATTGAAGGGGTCTGGATAAATGAATCGTCAATGTGCCATGTCTTGGGAATAATACCGTCGTCAATGTACTCGTCCGGAAGGATTTTTTGTATTATTTTGGCAAATACGCCGATAGCAGGAAGAAAAAGAATGGCCAGACCGACATTAAAGATAGTGTGGGCATTTGCTATTTGCCGGGCTGTTCCGAAACCGAACTTTGAAGCTGTTAATCTGATAAAAGCAGCAAAATCCGGAATCCAGAAAATAAAGAGCAACACTCCGGCGACCTTAAACAGTACATGGGCAAGCGCTACCCGTTTCGCATCCCTTGTCGTTCCTATACACGCAAGGCAAGCAGTTACACAGGTACCGATATTGGCCCCAAAAATAATAGGAATGCCGCCTTCAAGGTTAATCAAACCCTGTTGTGCCAAAACAATTACAATACCCGTAGTCGCACTGCTGGATTGTACGAGCGCGGTGAAAATGGTGCCAGCCAATAGTCCCAGAAATGGATTTTCCATGTCTTTCATGAGGCCAATAAACTGAGAGTGGGTTTTAAGAGGTATCATGGCGTCGCTCATGAGCTTCATTCCAAAAAATAAAATTCCAAATCCAAGAACAACCTCCCCTAAATTCTTAATATTTTCTTTCTTAGATGCGATTTGAAGGCCGAAACCCACAGCGATCATGAGGAGTGCATAGTCCGTTAATTTAAAGGCTATGAGCTGAGCTGTCACTGTTGTACCGATATCAGCGCCAAGGATGACGCCAAGTGACTGAACAAAGGTCATTAATCCTGCTTGAACAAAACTGACGAGCATCACTGTTGTGGCACTGCTCGATTGAACGACCATCGTGACAAAGGCACCAACAATCATACCAATTACACGGTTTTGCGTCAGGGCCGCCAAAATCGATCTCATTTTATCGCCGGCAGATTTTTTCATACCGGTACTCATTTTGTCCATTCCATACAGGAAAAGGGCCAGTCCTCCAAAGAGGCCAATAATCAGATATCCCCATGAAATAGACTGAACTTTTTCCTCGCCGGCAAAACAAAACTGCGCATCTAAAAACATGAAGCATAGAGCAGCAGGGAGAACGAATTTTATGATTTTTAGTATTGATTTGTTCATAATTTTCGATAATTTACAGGATACCGTATAAAATAGTCAAGTATTTAACTCATTTTCGACAGAATAACATATTCCTAAACAGGCAGGTTGAATACCCGGAACAAAATTCTTTGCGAAAGTGAACAAATGATACTATGAAAATACCGGAATTTGGAAGAATCTGAAAGTATAACAAACAATTACATATTTAATGCAAAAGAGGCATGATGACACCAGTTTTATTTAAAAAAGCGTCTTATGATTATGAAACATTGCGTCCGCTTATTTTTGATATGATCGAGCAGATCGGTTCACTTAATATTCGAAATAACATGCGCATTCTCATCAAGCCCAACCTTCTTTTGCCCGCCAAACCCGAAAAGGCAATTTTAACACACCCTTTATTAGTAAAAGCTGTCACCGAATATGTTTTGGAATGCGGTGGCCGACCGGTCATATCCGATAGCCCGGCTATGGGGTCGTTTGAAAAGATACTCAAAGAGGGCGGATATGCGGAAGCTTTTAAGGATGTTGATGTTGAGTTCAAGAGGTTTGAGATATCTGAAAAAGTGGATATCGGGGCTCCTTTCGGTAAGATAGAGATCGCGAAGGGGGCTGTGGAGGCGGATATCGTCATCAATCTTGCAAAACTCAAAACTCACGCTCAGATGCTTCTTACCTTAGGCGTAAAAAATCTGTTTGGATGCATTGTGGGGCTTAGAAAGCCGGAATGGCATCTGAGAAGCGGTATTGACAGAGAAATGTTCGCGACGCTTTTGGTGAAAATATATGCTGCTGTAAATCCATCGATTACGATTATAGATGGGGTACTGGCGATGGAAGGTCAAGGACCTGGTAAAAGCGGTTTGTCAAGGGACGTGGGGGTTATTGTAGGAAGCAGGAGTGCGTTTGCCTTAGATAGAGCGATATGTCAGATGATCGGTATTGATCCTGATAATCTTCCGACCAATAAGGCGGCCAGACAACTTGGTTTTTTTACTTGTGACGTCCAGGTGAAAGGTGATTTTATTGTTATCCAGAATTATAAACTGCCGGATATGGGTAAGGTCATGTTTGGCCCCAAACCTGTGCAACGGATTATCCGAAAGCATATGCTTCAGCGGCCTGTTGTAGATCCTAATCTCTGTGAATTGTGCAGTGAGTGCTGGCGCTACTGCCCTGCCAAAGCGATAGTGCCCGGGAAAAAAAGAGTTGTGTTTGATTATGACAAATGTATCCGGTGTTACTGCTGCCTGGAGGTTTGCCCCCATGGAGCCCTTCACGCGAAAGAAACACTTCCCGGAAAAGTCATCCGCAGACTTTCGCTGGGGAATTAAGTGTTTTATTCTAGTCCAACGCATAAACAAATGTAGGTCGTATTAAAAACGATTCTCAAGAGTTACACATTTGACATCATATTGTCGGGAAATCCTATATTCCTTATTTTCTCTTAGGGGTTATTTAAAGCCTGGCCATACGGACCAGGCGTTTTTATTCAAATAAGTTTTTGAACACACATTGACATTATCATGGGAGTTTTGTATGAACCAGAAAGATAATTAAAGCATATACAAAGGGGGAGGTAAAGCATGGCAGGGATTAATAAAGTAATCTTAGTTGGCAATCTGGGGAAAGATCCGGAGGTCAGCTACACACAATCAGGTACGGCAGTGGCAAAATTCAGCATTGCCACATCAGAAAAGTGGACGGACAAAGGGACAGGGGAAAAAAAGGACAAAACAGAATGGCATCGTATTACCGCTTTTGGCAAGCTCGGTGAAATCTGCGGGGAATACTTGTCCAAAGGCAAGCAGGTTTATATCGAGGGCAGGCTTCAATATTGTAGTTATGAAAAGGATGGGATTACTCGTTATACAACCGATATTATTGTGTCTCAAATGCAAATGCTGGGTTCTCGAGGGGATGCGCCTATGACTGGTCCGTCTGCAAGTTCATCGATGCCGGATATGAACGGGCCGTCGGCACAGCAAGGTCCAGTTGATGAGGATATTCCCTTTTAAATAAGATGACTTCCTAAAAAGTCCAATTTTAGCGTTGCGCTGCATCCCTCGTCACTGCAGCGTACTATAAGTACGCCTCATTCCTCGAGATTTGCGTCGTTTGTTGGAGCAAAGCGGAAATCCCGCTATAAGCGGGAAACTTGAACTTTTTATTTTGTCATCAAATTGTGACTTTTTTCGAAACCGCCAAATATGACCATTGCAAAATCCCGCCTTTGGCGGGCTCAAATTTTATTCTTATGAAAATAAAAACCACGTTTTGCAAACGTGGTTTATTGCTAGGGATATTCTTTGAGTGGCATGGTATAAAGATATCCAATCTCATGCCTGGATTTATCGTTTATCAGCGCCGAAAATATTAGAGAAGAGCTTTAACTGTCGCTCTTTTTTTCATCCTCAATTTTTTCAGTTTCTTTTTCCTCTTCTTCCGTGGCTGTTCCTTTAAAGTTTCTGATGGCTTTGCCCATACTTGCTCCAATTTCTGGAAGCTTTCCAGCTCCAAAAATAATCAAAATGATAACAAGTATAATGATAAGTTCCGGCATTCCAATCATCCCAAACATTCCAATTACGTACATGTAAGCCTCCTGTATTTAATCATTCCTCCTGACTGTGCTCTGCTTCTTTAATAAGCTTGGTAAACTCTTTCGATTTTAAATAGCGGTCAACAGATGCCTGGTAGTCGATCCATTTTCTCCAGGAATCAAGCCACTCAGCATTATGCCAATAACAGTCCAAATCCCGGTTTCCTTTCAAATGTCCAATGTAATTAATATATTCATCAGAACAGGTGTCGCAAAATCGGTAAGGTACCATAATTCTTTAAGTTGACCTGGGTTCCGCATTTTTCGCACTTAGACATACAGTGGGCACAATGAAAGGATTTCCGAATAGCCGAAATTTTCCGTTTTTTGATTAAGTCAGCGGTCTTTTCTTTGGTTAATTGTATTTTTTCGTCAAGCGAAATGATATCGGCCATTGCCTTATACCCTTATATATTTTTTAAAAAATATATCACCGGGGCGGATACCTGTCAATCTTTTAGAATGAATAGAATTTAGTGGTATCAATTTTAATCCGCAGTGGCATTTTCACACGTTTGTGTTAACGCCTTTCTTAAAACCAGAAAAAATAACTATCTTTATGTAAAATTTCAATTCCCGTATTATTGAAAATAACCAAAATGCTGAAGTCTTGCATGGATAGGATCGTTAATTTTTACTTGTCTCTGTTTTTCATAATCATGTAAGTGGCAATGCCCTTGGCTATCATGCGGCCACGATCATTAGTTACCTCCACGTCGCCAATAGCGATAT
>JAFDFT010000019.1 GCA_019309685.1 Deltaproteobacteria bacterium | reverse complement strand
CTCCCAGGTGGATTCAGACAACTGTCTGAACCGTTCTTCACTTGCTTTAATCCTATTTTCAGCCTTTACTTTGTCCGTCACATTTCGAGAAATTTCAATGATCGAATACACCCTTCCGTTATCATCCTTCAGCGGCACAGCAAAGTGTTCCCAGTAATATTCATCAACTCCAGCCATACCTTTATGCGCGATAGTGCCTGTTTCGATAACACCGGTTTGAAATGTTTGCACACCAAAACATCCTTTGCAGGGCTCATCGGAATCGTAATAAATTTTATGGCACCTCCTCCCCACAAGATTTCCAGGGACTTCATTAATCATTTCTGCAGCCTTTTTATTTGCCCAAATAATCTTCATATCCTTATCAAGCTGCATAATGGCATCAACCGAAGCATCCAGAATCGCCTGCTTTTGCGCTTTACTATCTTCCAGCGCCTCTTCTGCCTGTTTGCGCTTTGTAACGTCAAATATTAACCCATCTATATAAAGCGGTTTGCCATCATCACCGTACACCGGTTTTCCGTTTTCATGAAACCATTTTACGGATCCGTTCTTGTGCATAAATCTATAATGCACCTCAAATGCCGCTTCCTCTTCCACAGCGCTTCGGACAATATCCACAACCCTTTCCCTGTCTTCAGTAAGAATAAAGGGTTCCATCCCGCAATATTTCCCGAATTGAAGCTCTTCTGCTTTGTACCCTGTTAATGGCTGCAGTAAATCATTAAAAAATATTATGTGATTGTCCTCTCGCATCATTATCCGATAAACGATTCCCGGCAGATTTTGGGTAAGCATACGGTACCGGTACTCGCTATCTCTCAATGCCTCTTCCGCGAGCTTTCGTTCTGTAATATCTGTATTACCAAAAACACATCCCTGTATCTGCTTCTCACTGTCATACACAGGATACAGCCTGGAAACCATAAACCGTTCTTTGCCATCTTTGCATTTAAATGACAGATCAATATCGCTCATGGAATGCCCTTGAAACACATTGGATATCATCGCCTGTACCGCATCATGATCTTCTGATTCCGATAAAAGTTTTTGATAGTGGTGGTTGATGATATCCTTTTCATATTTAAATACAGTCTCACACGCACGATTCCACATCTTTATGGCACCAGACCCGTCAACCGAAAAAATGGGATTCGGTGAATTTTCAATGGCTTGTCTGTACCGCTCCTCGTTTTCCTTCAGCTCGGTTTCTACTTTTTTTCGTTCGGAAATATCAGCCATAAACGTCATTATCGCGGGTTCTCCACTATAGGAGATATTTGTTGAATAGGTCTGAACCCATCTTCTATTCCCTTCTATGTCGATAATGCTGTATTCATTTTCCGAAGAAGGGTTTTCTTTCTGTTGAGATATGCGTTGAAATCTTTGAATCGCAGCATCCATGTATTCAGGATCAAGGATATCAATAAAGTCATCCGGAAAAACCTTACCTTCTATGGATGGAAAAAACTGTTTTATCCTTGGATTAGCATAAACAATCCTGTTTCCTTGGATAATCATTATTCCCTGGCTGGCATTCTCAACTAAAACACGGTATTTTTCCTCACTTTCCAGAAGCGACTCTTCAGCCATTTTTCGGGTATTAATGTCCCTCGCAACTGCCAGCACATACGTCTGCGATCCAATCTGTGCCTTTTTCAGATTTACCTCTGCCCAGAAGTATTCACCATTTTTCCGCCGGGCCATCCATTCAAAAAGCTGGGGCCCTTCATTGGCCGCTTTTTTCATCCATTGGTTAATTTCTGTATGCGAATATGGGGGGTCACCCTGACTGATATCATCAACCGTAAGCTTTACTGCCTCTTCTTTAGAATATCCAAACACATCACACATCGCCTTGTTCACATCGAGGATATCTCCGGTTTCTATTTGATGGATGAATATAGCCTCATTGGTACTATTGAAAATCTCCCGGTAATTTCTCTCGGACTGCTTCAGCTCCTCCTCAACCTGCCTCCGTTTGCTAACATCTGACATGAAAACCAATGAGGCCGGCTCCCCTTCCCATGTCATGGCCACAGGCCTTACACTCATCCAACGGTAATTCTTTTCCTTATCCAGCAGCCGGACATCGTATTGCGAAGGCACTTTTTCCCCTTGAATCCGTTTGGCATAGTTTTGAACAACAGCCTCCCTGTCATCAGGATGTACCCATTCCAGAAATGACCGTGCCGCGCCCGGCTGACCATTTAACGGGAAGCCAGACATATTGACAGCCACAGCATTGGCAAGTTTAATTTTTTCATTCTGGATGACAACAATGGCTTCACTGGTATTTTTGACTATGGAACGATACCGGTCCAAAGATTTTTTTAACGTGTCTTTTTCTTTCCTGTAGCCGTCAAGTGTTTCTTCTAAAGCCGTGATCCGCTGAACCAACTCTTCAACGGTTGGGTTCTGGTTCATAATCCCCTCCATCAAGGTTAAAATAAAAAGCCCGCACAGTCATTTACACGGATGATTTGCTGCGGGCTTAAGATAGTCCTATTGGGTTTAATCCTCGAATGCTTAGCGTTAATTTTCTGTAATTATATCAAAATATACACCTATCCCCCTTCGGATGTCAATTTTCTGAATGAAATATATAATTGGACAAAAAATTCTGACCAATGCGACCTGGAACATATTTTACATTATATACTTTTATATTTACATTGACATTTACATTTTGATATATTATTGAATACCTATTTCCATAATGAAACATTTGAAATGGATGCAATATTCTTATTTTTGTACATAATTTCGTTATTGTGGTGTCCATCCATAAATTCAATTTTAAAATATGGACAACTAAAGATGTTTCCAATCCAGAAATGAGCAATTTTCCGCAAGGTCAAGGAAAACGAGGAATTGTGCGGAGGCGTACTCAGTTGTACGCCGCACAAGCAATTCCGAAGATTGACACAGAGATTGCGGAAAAGGGCCATTTACGGATGGAAACGAATTGGAGATTACATCATGCAACCCAAACTAACATTTAAACAACAGGTTTTTCTCAACTATTTGGAAAAACAGATTATTCAAACCGGAAAAACGCCCAGTCTGCGCCAGGCAGCTGCTGATATGAATGTTAGCCACGCAGCCATATCACAGACCATAAAAACCTTGGAGGAAAAAGAGGTCCTCAGGCGGGAGGGCCGCTACAGCCGTACCATCCATCTGCTGAACCGTACCGGATCACCGGCAGGAATGATGCGCTGGCTGGAAGTTCCCGTTGTCGGCCACATCGCAGCCGGGCTTCCATTGTACGCCCAGCAGCAATGGGACGGTACTCTGGTGATTGACGCCTCCGTATACCGAGGCAAAAACCTTTTTGCCCTTAAGGTAGAAGGAAATTCGATGAAAAACGCTGCCATACTGGACGGAGACCTGGTTGTCTGCGAACCCCGCCAGTTCGCGGAAAACGGTGAAATTATCGTCGCCCTGATCCATCAGGAAGAAGCGACCATCAAGCGTTTTTTTCTTAAAGAGAAAAAAATCGAACTGCGCCCCGAAAATCCGGACTACAAACCGGTAACGTATGATCTCAATGAGGTGCTGATACAGGGCAAGGTCATCGGCGTTCAGCGCGGACCGGATGTCGCGGAAAGGCTCTAGGGCTATATGTAGCTTTTAATAAAAAAGGAATACCCTGATTATTTTTCTTTGGCCAAATGAAAAAAGTACAACTTTTGGCAAATAGTTTCATATGTTTTTATCCCATTTTGAGCGAGCCGAGCATGAGTATCTTTATGCGGGAAAAAGGGCCAAACTGTTTGAGTCCCGCTAAAGCGGGACGAGTTTCTGGCCCGCCGCATAAAGGTGCTTATGCGAGGAAAGTCCCAAAGGGACCCGCTCAAACGGGTGGCGTTTCTTTTGGTACTTTTCTTTGGCCGAACAAAGAAAAGTACAATAGAAATTTGAAAACAAACATCAAGATTTTGAAGTTTTGATTAATTGAGCAAATAAGGACATTTTTCAATGGCCCCATCTAGATGGCAAAAACGATATTTAACCCTTAACAATCCTGTTAACAGTGAAAACAGAAAAAGAGAATAATCATACCGGCTCCTGCCGGATCTATGTTGGCACCAGCGGTTATTCCTATACTGAGTGGATCGACGCCGGCTTCTATCCGCCGGGAACAAGGTCCGGAGACATGCTGCGGTTTTACGCCAGGCGTTTTCCTACCACTGAGCTGAACTATACCTGGTACCAGATGCCGCGAGCGGGAACTGTTAAGCGTCAGCTAAGCCTGGTCCCATCCGATTTTATGTTTGCCGTGAAACTGACCCGCACCCTTACCCACGAAATCGATCCGCAGCGCTGGCAGATAGAAGCTTCCGCCTACAGAAATGGAATAGTCCCCCTGCTACAGGCCCGTCAGCTTGCGGCTGTTTTGATACAGCTTCCCCCTTACTTTAACCGCACACCATCGAATCGAAAATACCTGGCATCCCTGCTCAATAAACTCCATGGCCTTCCGTTGGCCGTAGAATTCAGACATCTTTCCTGGGCAAACGACCGGGTATTTGATGAACTGAAACAACGGCAGGTTACGTTGGTCAGTGTTGACGAACCGGATCTTCCGGGATTATTCCCCGCCCTCGATATGCTCACCAACACGGACCTGTTTTATGTTAGATTTCACGGCCGCAACGCAAAGGGCTGGCGTTCCGGAAATTTGCAGCACCAGTTCGACTACAACTATACCGAAGACGAGCTGAGCGAATGGATCGAAAGCAAAATCATGCCCATGGCCGGCGAAGCGGACAGAGGCTTAATTTTTTTCAATAATCATGTCAGCGGTCAGGCTGCACAGAATGCCGCCACACTGATAGACTTATTAAAAAGGCAGGGCCTGGAAGTGGCCGGACATGCGTGAACGGTCGATCATACATCTAAACGTCGCCGATTTTGCTGTTGCCGTGGAGCGGATTGTGGACAGCCGCCTCCGCGAGCGCCCGGTCATCATCGCCCCGGACAGCGCCCCTCGGGCTACTGTCTACGATATGAGTGAAGAAGCGTATCAAAGCGGCGTGCGAAAAGGTATGGTTCTCAGACACGCCCTGCGATACTGTCGTGATGCTTCAGTGCTTCCGCCACGCCTTGACCGGTATGAACGGGCGATGGAATCTTTGTTGAAATGTACACTTCCGTATTCACCTCTGATCGAGCTGGCCGATCACAATGGTCATGTGTTTATCGATGTCACCGGAACCGGGCGGCTCTTCGGGTCCGCCCCGGATATTGCCTGGCGTATCCGTAAAGCAACGAAAAAAAACATCGGGCTCGATCCTGTATGGTCTGTGGCACCGAACAAGCTGGTGGCAAAAGTCGCGACCCGCATTGTCAAGCCTTCCGGTGAATACATTGTCAAAACCGGTGAAGAACAATCGTTTCTCAAGCCCCTCCCAACCACGCTCATTCCGGGGTTAACGCAAGAAGACATAAACCGTCTGCGGGAATTTAACATGCTCCGCGCGGGGCACGTGGCAGCCCTTTCCATGGATCAGCTTGACGTTATTTTCGGCAAACGGAGCCTGTTTCTATATGAGGCGGTACGGGGGATCGATCCATCCCCCGTTACTCCGGTCGGGCAAAAACAGCCAATGGTAAAGCATCGCCTTTCTTTTAAAGGCGATACCAACGATGGCGAAGAAGTACAAAATGCGCTGTATGGTATCGTCGAGCAGGCCGTCGCGGACCTGCGCAAACAGCACCTGGCGGCCCGGCGCGTTGGGATTATCCTCGACTACACAGACGGCTTTCGAAGCTCGCGCCAGGCTTCCATCAGCCCTCCCGCAGCAGATAATTTTCGCCTCTTTACCGCAGCAAAGACCGCGTTCGACCACGCCTGGAAACGCCGTGTCCGCGTCCGGCACTTCTGCCTGATATACGACCGGCTTATTCGACCACCCGCACAGCTGCTGTTGTTTGCCGCTGAAAGGAATCAGGAAAGTAAACAGCAGCAGCTGTGTGCTGCGCTTGATACCATCCGCGTCCGTTTCGGTCCCAAGGCAATCCGAACAGGCAGAACATTTCCTATGACCGCAGCATGATCCCCCTTACTGTTCGATCATATTATTCGCTCATGTGGGGAACCTCTTCTCCGGAGAACATCTGCAAGGCAGCCAAACGCCTTGGTTACAAACAGCTTGCCCTCACAGACACAAACAATCTTTACGGGCTGTGGCCGTTTTTAAAAAGCTGCGAAAAAGAAAATATCTCCCCCATTATCGGTTCAGAGATTACCGATCCCGCTTCCGGTCTTCGCGCGGTATGCCTGGTTGAAAATAAAACCGGCTATCAGAACCTCTGCCGTCTGATCACACGCCGCCACCAAAAAACCGATGAGCCGTTTGATCTCATGTCCGTCCTTCCTGACTATTCAAAGGGGATGGTCGTACTGACCCGATCTGTTTCGCTTTTAACATACTGGCGCAATGCAAGTGTGGCGATCGCAGCGGCTCTACCGCGCAAGCCGGATAAACACTCCTTTGAACTGCGGCGCGTCGCCCGAAAGCTCAATATTCCTGTTGTCGCGACACCCGGCAGTTTTTTTCTCGAACCTGACGATAGTGATCGGCACTGCATGCTCCGCGCCATTGATCTAAACACGTCTTTGTCAAAACTTCCTGAAAAAGAAAAGGCCCCAAAAAATTCCTGGCTGGCGTCTCCTTTGGAATACAAGAAACGATTTGATATCTGGCCGGATGCAATAAAAAACACAGAGGCTATCGCGGAGCGCCTAACATTCAAAAAACCCGCGAACGGGCTGATACTTCCCCCATGGGAAAGTCCTTCGGGTGAATCCCCAGGCAAAATGCTGCGCCAGGCCTCTTACAAAGGCGCGCGCATGCGTTACGGAGATGATCTATCCGAAATAGTTGTCAACCGCCTCGAGCATGAACTGCAAATCATCGATCAAATGGATTTTTCCTCCTATTTTCTCGTGGTTCGTGACATTGTATCCGCCAGTCCCCGTATCTGCGGCAGGGGAAGCGGGGCTGCTTCGCTGGTATCCTACTGCCTTGGCATCACCAATGTGTGCCCGGTCAAACATAACCTGTACTTTGAGCGGTTTTTAAACCCCGGCCGCCTGGATCCGCCGGATATTGACATTGATTTCGCGTGGGATGAAAGGGACGATGTTTTAAACACTGTGCTGAAACAATACCACGGACACGCGGCGTTGGTCTGCAATCACGTAACGTTTCAGCCGCGAATGGCCATCCGGGAGGTGGCCAAGGTCTTCGGGCTGACGGATCATGAAATCGGCAGCATCTCCAAACGACTCCCATGGTTCTGGCACAAGTCTTCAGACAATGAGGCACTGCTGTCACATCTTCGCAAAATGCCGGAACTGAAAGAATCCGATTTTTCGGAGCCATGGCCACGCATCATCCATATGGCTCAGCGGATCATCGGCCTGCCCCGATACATCTCCGTTCATCCCGGTGGCGTGATAATTACCCCAAACCCTATCGACGTCTATGTCCCTGTCGAACCCACGCCCAAAGGCGTTCCCGTCATCCAGTGGGAAAAAGACAATACAGAAGACGCTGGGCTGGTTAAAATTGATCTCTTGGGAAATCGGAGCCTGGGTGTGATCCGTGATGCTGTCTCAAATATCCGCAGCAACAACATCTTATTCGATGAACAAAAGTGGGAGCCTGAAAACGACACGGCCACACAAAATAGTATTGCCAGGGGTCAAACGATGGGATGTTTTTACATTGAAAGTCCTGCCATGAGACTGCTTCAGAAGAAGACACGGGTCGGTGATTTTGAGCACCTTGTCATTCACAGCAGTATCATCCGGCCTGCGGCAAATGAATTTATTCGAGAGTATATCCGCCGCCTTCATGGCGGAAGCTGGGATCCAATCCATCCGCTACTTGCTGACGTTCTGGAAGAAACATACGGAATTATGGTCTATCAGGAAGATGTATCCCGTGTCGCAGTTGCGTTGGCCGGTTTTTCACACACAGAGGCGGATGGCCTTCGCAAGGTTATGTCCAGAAAAGATAGGGAACTTAAAATGTATAACTACAAAGAACGGTTCACTTCCGGCGCCCGCGCACGGGGTGTAAGCGATAAACAGATCGAAGCGATCTGGGACATGATGATGAGCTTTAGCGGTTATTCTTTTTGTAAACCCCACAGCGCCAGCTACGCAAAAGTCTCTTTTCAGGCCGCCTATTTAAAAACCCATTTCCCCGCGGAATTCATGGCGGCCGTCATCAGCAACCAGGGCGGCTTTTACAGCACATTCGCCTATGTCTCCGAAGCCCGCCGGCTGGGACTTGCTATTCTGCCGCCGGATATCAATCAAAGCGACATTCTTTGGAAGGGAGAAGGGCGCACCATCCGGGTAGGCCTGCAAGCCATAAAGCATTTAAGTGCAAACACCATTCATATAATCGTAACGCAGAGAAAAACAGGGCACTATCAAAGCATCTCGGACTTTCTCACAAAAGCACAGCCCAATGAACAGGAGGCACGTTCCCTGGTTCACGCAGGCGCCCTGGACTCCCTGCATACGGGTGAAAGCAGACATTTTCTTTTATGGGAACTGGCATACCAGCACACTTCACAACGAAAAGGATCGGACACTTCAGGGTTATTCTCAAAAAATACGGATGTTGACACACCATCGTTTCCGCCTGAAGATACGTGCCGCCGTCTCAGACATGAATTTACCGCCCTGGGTTTCTTGTGCGGTCAGCATCCCATGACACTTTACACTGATGTTTTAAAAAATCAAAACATTACAAAAGCAAAGGATATGCCCCGCTTTGTCAATAAACGGGTCCGTGTTGCCGGATTGCTTGTCACCGGAAAAGTCGTTCATACAAAACATGGAGAACCCATGGAGTTTCTGACATTTGAAGACGAAACAGGTCAGATCGAGACTACCTTTTTCCCGAAAACATATCGGCACTTCTGTTCACTTTTAGACAAAAACCGGCCATTTCTGTTAAGCGGCATGGTGGATGAAGACTTCGGCGCGATCACCCTGACCGTTGATCATGTAAAGCCGATTCCAAAAATTTGAATTCATTTAAGCGAGCCGATTCAGAATACTGGTTGTTCGAAGAGGATGGCTGTTTATAAATGGATATAGCCTTGAAAAAATAGGCACCCCAATATTATTTAAATAATTAAGTGATTCCCGCGATATGCGGGAATCACTTTTCCCATTCTCAATAAAAATCGAATTTCAAACTATCTTTTCAAAATGTTACTTCACTTTACGATCTTTATTTGATGCATATTAATAATATATCCCGAACCCGTTGGCCATGTATAATCGATCCGGTCGTTCATGGCGTAAATCTGGTTCAACCCGAATAGCGATATGCTGCTTGGTTCTTCATTTAATATTATATGAATTTTCTTCAAAATCACCAGGCGCTTTTTTTCATTGGTTTCCATGGATTGTGCCAGGATGAGTTTGTCTAACTTACCCTGGTTTGGCCTGTCAGGATTCGTTGAATAAATACTGTCGCCCGGCTGGGTCAGCACAATACGCATGTGAGGATCTCTGGCTCCATGCCATGCATACATCGCCATATGGCCGACCCGTTTATCCCTGTTTCTTACATACGTTGAAAAGGTACCATATTCAATTTCCTGGATCTTTATCTGAATCCCCACGTCATTCAGGTATTTTTGGAGGATCTCCGCAACCAATCTGGAATTTGGAACACCGCTGTTATAGGTAATAATTATCACTTCTTCTGGTTTATATGTTGATTCTTTAATCAATTTTCGGGCTTTATCAGAGTTAAATTCAAATTTTACAGTTGGATCATAGCCAAGTTCCGTTTTGCCGGCATACATGTAGAGGGGGTATCCTTCTCCCAAATAGATCCTGTCGATTATTTCCTGGCGATTGATGGCATAGTTGATCCCCGTTACAAATTTTACATCTTTCATGATGGGATACTGTACCGGACTAATAGCCATAGCAAAGAAGCTTGGTACCTTGGATGATTTCTTCACCTTTATATTTCCTTTAGCTTCAAGCCGTTTGACATGTTGAGGTAAAATATTATAAATTAAATCCACTTCTCCGGCCTCCAGCATGGCAAAGCGTGTCACTGAATCCGGAATACTGAGCAGTCTGAGCTTCTTGAAATCCACCTTTTTTTTCAAAGCATTTGGCTTGACTATTTTTGTTCTAGCCGGGTTATAAATATGTTCTCTGTATGTATAACCGTCATAGGCTTCCAAAATAAGGTTGTTACCAATATCTCTTGATACAAATCGAAACGGTCCGCTGCCCACAGGCTGTGTGCGAAATACATCCCTTCCCACTTTTTCGAAGTACTTTTTTGAGCAAATCCCTATTCCCATCACCGACCGCCACGGCGCGTATTTTTCATAAAAATGAAAAACGATGGTATGATTATCAATAACCTCAATATCTTCTATTTCGTCCACCATACCGGCATAAAGATGGGCGTTTTCAGGAGCAACCGCCTGCTCGTATGTCCATTTCACGTCATGGGCCGTTACCGGATCGCCTGTGTGAAACAGATGGCCCTTTCTGAGACGAATCTTAATATCCTTTCCGTTTGGCATAACCTTTATGGTTTCCGCAAAATTTGGCATTTCTTCCCCGGTAACAGGATCAGAGGATATTAATTGTTCGTGCATGTGAGTCAGGATAAGATCGGTCCCGGTTTTCGTTTCCAGCGTATTTACCGTACCCAGATCATATTCAATCGCAACCGTGACAACATCGTCAGCACCGGCAAAAACGGCTGTTGCTGCAAAAATAAGGAAAAAAATCAAACTGCTAAATGTTTTACAACTAAATGATACGTGCATACTACTGTCCTCCTGTTTTAAAATATTTACCTGAATTGCTTATCTACAAATCCTCCAATTTAATGCAATATTTGTACCATTTCTCCTAAACAAAATATATGCACCCATTGCGGAGTGAAATGTTTGTGACCGGGAAGACAATAGTGTATGTTCTCTGCATATTGGAGGTTATGCATATCTTGAATGGATAGAACTTTGAAAAAATAGATATACTCGATAAACGCATTTGAGTTACAATAAAATCATTTGTAAATGATGTGTCACTCCATATTTATATGTATAATGTTCGTTTTCTGGAACATATCCGCTTCTCTTGCTACACTTAAATCATTGTGATAGAAGACACAAAATTAAATCCCAAATAACGATCTACCCTTGAATCAAGATTATTTTTAAAAACGGTTGCTCAGGATTTCAATTTCAGTGTATTTTGCTTTTTTATTTTCCTTTTTAAAAAACAGACAATAGCTAGGCAATATTTCTTTATGGATGCTCAATACAGCCTGTTTCTCATCGCCCCAGCCATGGATTCTGCTAAGCGGAACAAAGCATTTGGAATCAAACTGCCTCTCATGGGATATCCTGCCATCAGTCTTGCCATGATTGCCGCTCTGACACCAGAAAATTTTAATATCCGCCTTATAGACGGCGCGAACGAGCCGATTCCTTATGAAACACCTTGTGACCTGGCGTTAATTGTGGGTCAAACACACCACATGCCAAGTGTGTACAAGATTGCAGAGCAACTACACGCCCGGGGAACAAAAGTTATACTCGGCGGTATGCACGTCACCGAAATGCCCGAAGAAGCCTTAAAATACGCCGATGCCGTCATCATTGGCGAAGGTGAATCCGTTTGGGAAGAAATATTAAAAGATTTCACCAAAGGCATATTAAAGAAAAAGTATTACGGAACTGAAGTAGACCTTTCAAAACTTCCCCCTATCCGGCGGGATCTTTTTAGTGATAAATTCTATCATCCGGGACAAATTATCGAAACAACCCGAGGTTGTCCTGTGGGATGTCATTTCTGTGCGGTTCAAAATTTCTTCGGCAATACATTCAGGGTGCGCCCGCCTGAAGCCGTCAAAAAAGAATTGATGGACATATTCGGCCCCAGGCCGCCCCAGGCAAAGTGGAAGAACTGGCTGGCAACGAACTGGCATCCGGATATTCCATACTTTATTGAAAGACGCCTTCTGTATGTAATGGATTCCAACTTAATGTCAGAACCCGCTCACGCGCGAAAGATTTTAGAGGTGTTTAAAGAATGTGATATACGTTGGTACGGTCATACGAGTTTCAATCTCTTCCGTGATGAGTCCATGCTCGACCTGTTAGCGGAATCAGGCTGCATGGCGGTAAATATCGGATTCGAATCTCTTTCACAGTCGGTTGTAGACAAAATGCACAAATCACCGAATATCACCAAAGAGTACACAGATTGTATCAAAGCGCTTCATGATCGGGAAATTGGAATCATGGGAACATTTATGGTCGGGTTTGATGAAGATACACTTGAAGTCTTTGATCACATTGTTGACTTTGCCATTCAAAACCGCCTTGAAACCGCTTTTACACTAATTCTTACGCCTTTGCCAGGAACGAAAGTCTGTCAACAGATGGTCGCGCAAAACAGAATTTTCAGTAAAAACTGGCGGGACTATGACCACGGTACTGTTACGTTTTACCCACAAAATATGACGCCCAGGCAGCTTCATCTGGGCATGCGGAGTGTGTGGAAAAGAATTTATTCATGGAAAGGTATATACAGCAGAATTCTAAAAAAGCCCCGCATCCGTCCGTTCTTTTTTCTACCCGTAAATATGGGATTTCGAAAAAGCACCCGTCTGATATGTTCTGAAAAGATTTGGCCGGTGCCCCAAGAAGTTAACTCGTGGAGAAGTATTTGATTTTATCTTTGAATTTGTTGACAAAAGACCCACTATTCTAAACGCCGAGATACGCCTTTTTAACGTTTTCATCATTTAGCAGGTCCGACGTCTTGCCCTGCAATGTCAGTTCACCGTTTTCGATAACATATCCGTATGTCGCAAGCATGAGGCCAAGGCGTGCGTTCTGCTCTACAAGCACGACTGTGGTCCCCTCTTTACTAATCTCTTTGATAATCTCAGCCAGATGCTGACGCAATATTGGACTTAGCCCCAATGAAGGCTCATCAAATAAAAGTACTTCGGGATTTGCCATTAACCCCCTGGCAATGGCAGCCATCTGCTGCTGACCGCCGCTCAGCATTCTACCCTTGGCGTATAGCTTGTCCTTAAGGTCAGGAAAGAGGGTCAGTACTTTCTCCATGTTCTGTTTAATTTTTTGCTTGTCTTTTTGCAGGTAAGCGCCCAGCTTTAAGTTTTCCTGAACAGTAAGAAGCGGCCAGAGCTTTCTGCCTTCAGGAACCTGAATAATACCCATGGCAGCAATTTTTGGGGGCTTTAACCCGTTGATCTTTTTTCCTTTGAAATAAATCTCACCCTTTCCTTTTTTAACTTTTGCAATACCACTGATAGCGTTCAGTGTGGTTGACTTTCCGGCTCCGTTCGCACCCAAAATGGTGATAAAGTCTCCTTTATTTACGGTTAAGGACAAATTCCTTACCGCCGGATTCTTATCATAATACACCCATATATTTTTCAGTTCTAGCATTAGTTAGTACCCATCCATAAATAGAATAAATTTAATAAAGTATACGTTACATTTTCCAATAACACATGTTTATCAAGGTTAAGAAGCTAAAGCAATTCAGTGAAGAAAACTATTGAGTGCCCTTCCAGAAATTATATATTTTGTTCGAGTCCAAGGAAGGCGAAAATTTTAACCAGAGGAATACATAAAGTATTTCGAGGATTAAAATTTGAGCCTGACAAGGGAATCGGGCAAAATAGCAATTTATGGCTGGGCACTATTTATATTGTTTCCGTACCTAAGTACGCTTCAATGACCTCCTGATTATTCATCACTTCCTCAGGTTTTCCCTCGGCAATCTTGTTTCCGAAGTTCAGGACCGTCACCCGAGTCGCCAAATTTAAAATCACCTTCATATTATGCTCAATTAATATCACAGTAACGCCCGTTTCGCTGATCTTCTTGATATTTTCAACTACAAACATGGCTTCCTCATGGTTCATGCCCGTGGTGGGTTCATCAAGGAGCAATACCTTTGGACCTGATGCCAGGGCAATGGCGATCCCCAGCATCCGCTGATAACCATGTGAAAGACCAGAAGCCGGCAAAAAAGTGTCATTGAATAATTCAAGCATTTTCAATAAATCAAGAGCCTTGCCCACTATCTCTTCATATTCATCTCTATAAGCTTTGGTCCGAAAAAAAGACTGCCAGTTATTGGTCTTGTACTGCAAATATGAACTCACCATCACGCTTTCCAGCACCGTGGCTCCCTCGAAAAGCACGTTGGACTGAAATGTCCTGGCAACACCCATGGCAGCTATCTTGTCTGGCCGCAATCCTGAGATTTTTTTGCCCTGAAAATAAATGGTTCCGCTGGTTGGTCGATAATAACTGGTAATCACATTGATCAGTGTTGATTTTCCCGATCCATTGGTACCAACAATGCCCAGCACTTCACCTTCATTTACACTTAGGTTAATATCCTCGATCGCGGCCAACCTGCCGAACTGCTTGGT
>JAFDFT010000203.1 GCA_019309685.1 Deltaproteobacteria bacterium | reverse complement strand
TTACCATAAATTGATAAATATGCCATGTTTTTTAATACGGATGTTCTATCAATATGCCATGATGACAAAGTAAAAAGTTCAAGTTTCCCGCTTATAGCGGGATTTCCACTATGCTACAACAAAAAACGCAAATCCCGAGGAATGAGATATACTTATAGTACGCTGCACTGACTTGCCCTGTTAAATCGGCTCCGCCGTCTCGCCAAGCGAGAATTTAACAGGGCGAGGAATGCAGCACATCGCCGAAACTGGATTTTTTACGAAGCCATCAATACTATGACCCTTCGCAGGCCATCTCACATAACATAGAGCCGTTTCCGCATGGTGAGGTTTCGAATTGTAAAGTGGGATGATCAATACCGTAACAGGCAAAAAGCATCTCACGGATCAACGCGGCGAGTTTCTCCGTTTGGCTGACACTTTGTTCTGACACAACCACGTGGCACGAAAAGGCTATATTTTCAGAACTTAGCTTCCACGCATGCAGGTAATGAACTCCGCGCACACCCGGAATACTCTCCATATCATCCCGTAAATCATTTACATTTAATCCTTTTGGTGTGGCATTCATCAATACAGCCGTTGCCTCTTTAAAAATCGTCCAACAATTTTTAAGAATAAACAAGACAATGAGCAGGGAAAGCAACGGATCCAGCCAATACCAGGGTTTAAATAACAGAATCAGCCCAATAACAACTACCATTACAGAGAAAAGAAAATCCCCCAGCATATGAAGGAAAGCACTGCGAATATTGAGGTTATGTTTTGAATCACGATGAAGGAGCAATACTGACAAACCATTACCCACGACACCAATCCCAGCAACCCATACTACAATCATACCGGATACAACATCCGGTTGATACAGCCGGTGAAGCGCCTCATAAATAATAAAAACTGAAGCCCCAAACAGGATCAAAACATTTATAAGAGCTGCCATGACCTCTGCCCGTTTGTATCCAAATGTATTTCTAACCGAAGCCCCTTTCTTGCCAATTCGATAGGCAATATAAGAAATCAAAACAGCCATAAAATCACTGAAGTTATGGGTAGCGTCTGAAATAAGGGCCACACTATTGGCAAAAATACCGCCAATGATTTGAACAACAGGAATGATTAGATTTAAGAAAAGTGTTATTAAAAGCCTTGCGCCGCTTATTTCTTCAATATCCACATGATGGTGGTCACACGTATGCGAATCATCATTTTCTAAAGAACGACACTCGTCATGGTTTGCAATTTTATCAGTTTCGTTTTCCATTTGTTTGCCTTATCAAGTACTCAATACTGAGCATTTTTTATTCATATTCTATTAATATAATGACATACTGCCACTATGCAATCATTGAGGGCTGAAACCGGACGCATCCGTACCTGGAGTCAACGCCTGCATTTATAGCATGGAGTGATTTCATCTTTTTTATTCCATGCATCACTGATCTTACGGTTTAACCATTCGATTATTTTTTCCGTTTCCTTCTCATCTTTTAAGGCATTAAAAGCGATTTTATTATCATAAACGGTAATCAGTTTACCCTGGTTCTTAAACGTTACCGATGCAGGCGATTTAACATATTCAACCCCGCCAAGGACCGAATTTAAGTAGGGCAGTTCCTTACTGACAACCTGTGATCCAGATGCGCAAAGCAATGCACAGATATTGCCCCTAGCTGACATTTTGAATTAAATATTTCGAGCCTGTAACCTTTAAGCAGCATATCCAGCTCCCCTCTTTATGGTTACCCCTACCCGCTATGAACCGATAAACGGATTAATAACAAAGTAAACCCCCAACAAGCAGATCAAAACTCCGGCACCTTTTCTGAACCAATATCCGGCTCCCTGCCAGGCGCTGTTTTCCATCAGCTTGCGAACGGCGGCTGTTGAGCTTCCGGCAATCACAATCGGAAGACAATGACCGATGGCAAAAAGAATGATAAACAGTATGCCGGCGGCCACTTTTTGCTGAATGGTGATAATCGCCAAAATCGGGGCAATAAAGCCGAAGGTGCATGAACCGGAAAGAACACCATAAGCCAGTCCCAAGATGAATGCACCAAATAACCCTCTAAAATTTAACCGATACAACAAGCTGCTTGGCATGGAACATTTTTCCACGCCAAGCATCCCAAGTGCAACCCAGATCAGTATACCACCAACCAGTATTTGCCAGTAATTACCGACATCCCCCAGCATTCGGCCCAAAAAAGCACAGATAATGCCGATTAAAGCGATGGTAATGAAAAGACCAATTGTAAACACCACAGAATAGGCACTTGCCTGTTTCGGGTTGAGTGTCTGCTGTTGACCTCCTACATAAGCTACAATCAGTGGAATGGATACCATATGGCATGGGCTTAAAAGCACACTGACCATTCCCCATACAAAACATCCTACCGCTGCAATGGTTGTTCCGCCTACCATCCATTCGTTGATTGTAATCAATAAATCGCTTATCATTGGCCGGCCTCCTTTGGAACACCCAACTTCTCAAAGGTCGCCATGATACTTTTTTTGTCCAAATAACCAACATGCCGACCGACTTCCTTCCCCTCCTTATCATAGAATATCTGGGTCGGGATCCCGCGGATGCCTAAACTTTTAGCCTGTTCCGGGCGTTCCCAGACGTCAATAAAAATAATGGAGGCACGACCGGCGTATTCTTTTTTTAGTTCCTTGATAATGGGAGCCATCATCTTGCATGGAATGCATTTGTGAGCACCAAGGTCTACCATGGTTATCAATCCCGGCGTTGGAACTTCTGGTATGTCAGTTGGTTTTGAATCACCAGCAACTACCAGCGCCGCTGTCCAACAGATGAACGTTATCCCAATGAAAATCAACCATTTCGTTTTTGTCATGAATTTTTCTTTCACAAAGTTTTATAATCCATTCATTTAACATCCTTACGCCTTCTTCTACGCATACCACCGAATGGAAGCCATTTGAACCGGGACCAGTTACCGGAAAACCGCTACAAGAAAAACAATCTCGGCTTGAAACAATACGCCTGGCAAAAGCATGTTTCGAAAACAGTAAAATCCTTGGTTGGGGTTTTCATGGTTTACATGTCACATGGCACAGACCAGTGGGAGTTTCCACTGCATAAGGAAAATATTTTTGCTTAAACCACAATGCAACATTTACCAAACCTATCAACACCGGCACCTCAACAAGCGGACCGATCACAACCGCAAACGCCTGCCCTGAATCAATTCCGAACACCGCAACTGCCACTGCAATGGCCAGTTCGAAATTGTTCGAAGCTGCGGTAAAACTTAACGTAGTGGATTGCTCATATGTTGCCCCAGCTTTCATGGATAAAAGAAAAGATACGAAAAACATTATAACAAAATAAATACAAAGAGGGATGGCAATTCTAATCACATCAAACGGCAGCTGAACAATATATTCTCCTTTTAAAGAAAACATCACAAGGATTGTAAAAAGCAGGGCAATCAAAGTAATCGGGCTGATTTTGGGAATGAATTTTTGTTCGTACCAAGTCTTCCCTTTCATTTTTAAGCCAATAAAACGGGTTATCATCCCCCCAATAAATGGAATACCCAGGTAGATAAAAACACTCTCCGCAATCTGTCCGATGGAAATATTGACAGCAATCCCCTTAAGCCCGATCCATTGGGGAACAACAGTAATAAATATATACGCATATACAGAAAAAAATAACACTTGAAAAATCGAGTTAAACGCCACTAAACCAGCACAGTACTCTGTATCTCCATGGGCAAGATCGTTCCAGACGATAACCATTGCAATACATCGTGCCAGACCTATCAGAATCAGGCCCACCATGTATTCATGGTGGCCCGAAAGAAATAAAATAGCCAGAAGAAACATCAGAATGGGACCAATGATCCAGTTCTGGACAAGCGACAGAAGCAGTACCTTTACATTGCGAAACACCTGTCCAAGCTGCTCATATTTCACCTTGGCAAGCGGCGGATACATCATCAATATAAGACCGATCGCAATGGGGATATTCGTTGTACCCACCTGAAAATAATTCATCACCTCACGAATATTTGGGTAAAGATACCCCCCGATAACGCCGGCAAACATGGCTGTAAATATCCACAGCGTCAAAAACCGGTCTAAAAAAGAAAGGCGTTTCCCATTTGGCTCAGACATAAACTACCTCCAAACATATTGGTGTTATTTATAACTCCGTATTTTTTATTTTTTAAAGCACAATGAATTCAAAAAATTTGCAACTAGCCCCCAAGTCCATTTTAATAAATCTCAAAAATGGGTACCTAAAAAAAATCCAAGCCTGAAATGAGTAGTTTTAGTAGGCCCAAATTAATTTTCCGATCCACAAATAAGATTTTTTTTGAAAAACAAGGCCGCACAAGGGTTTACGCCGAGACGTACATACGGTACGTCGCAGGCGAAAATCCGCGGAGAACGCAGTTTTTCGGGAAAATACCTATTTGTGGTTGGAACCTATATTAATATATTGAAAAGATACCCCACCACAAGTATCCCGCTCGCTACAATAATGATAAACGCAAAGATAAGCCTCGGTTTTAATACTTTACGAAGAATAATCATTTCAGGAAGCGACAAGGCGATGACCGACATCATAAATGCCAATACAGTTCCGAGTGCGGCACCCTTTCCCAACAATGCTTCAACAACCGGAATAACACCGGCTATATTGGAATACATGGGAACACCAATAACCACCGCTATAGGGACAGACCACCATGCGTCTTTTCCCATAATTGAAGCCATAAAATTCTCCGGCACAAAACCATGAATCGCCGCTCCCACAGCTATTCCCAAGACCATGTAAATCCACACTCGGCCGATAATTTCCTTTACAGTTTCCCATCCATAAACGATTCGGTCTTCCCAGGTCATTTTATCTTGTGAAATTGAGGTTGCATCACCATTCGCCTGAATAACCCAATCCTCAACATATTTTTCCAGATGTAAACGGCCAATTATCCAGCCCGCTAAGATTGCGATAATCAAACCGGTTCCCATATAAATGGCTGCGATTTCAAATCCTAGCAGCCCATATAAAAGAGCTACCGCCACTTCATTGACCATTGGCGCAGCAATAAGAAATGAAAATGTAACACCCAAGGGAACACCTGCGGTTACAAAACCAATGAACAAAGGCACAGCAGAACAAGAGCAAAATGGTGTAACAATACCTAGAAGCGCCGCCAGTATATTCCCTGCAAATTCACTTTTCCCGGCCAGCATCTCTCTTGTTTTCTCCGGTGAAAAAAAACTCCTTAAAATACCCACACCAAAGACAACCAACGTAAGGAGCATCATTACCTTAGGGAGGTCATAGAAAAAAAACTCCAACGCAAAACCGAAATGAGTCCCCTGCTCGACTTTAAAAATTGAATAAGTCAGAAATTTTGATGCAGCATGCAGATTTTTGTACACTCCCCACCAAATCAATACAGCGGCAATACTCCCCGTAATGGAGGCAAGCATCATAATTTTATTAGAAACTATTCTATCTCCCTTCAATAATACAGGAGTCATATTCTTAAATAAGTTCATAATATTTTCCACTATTAGATTATTACATTTTTAGCCAGGCTTTGATTTCATTAATTTTAGGGATTTTGCCTTTGCTTTTTACCTCACCATTTACCACAATCGCGGGCGTACTGACGATTCCGTATGACGCAATTTCCATCATATCCGTAATTTTTTCAACACGTGCATCTGAGCCAGATTCAGAAACCACTTCTTTTATGATTTTTTCAGCCTTTTTGCATTTCGGGCATCCCGGCCCTAAAACTTTAATTTCCATCTCTCCCTCCAAATAATATATATATTTTTTAACAATAATTACTATATGCAAACTTAGCTATCTTTGGCAGATATGCTCCCTTCGAATATCCGGCAGCCTGTCCATCAATTTTACAATGTCTGAGTCCGCTTCAAACCAATGTCTGAGGTTGCCTAAAATGCTGGCTACGTATGGAGAATCTTTGCCATCACCAAGATGATAATTGACCCATAATCCTTCTTTCTTTGAATAAACAAAACCATTTTTTTCTAATATCTTCATATGCTTTGAAACAGTTGGCTGTGATATCTGTAATGCCTCCCGGATTTCACATACACACATGGCCTTGTTCTGGAGCATCTTTATTATCTTTACCCGATTCTTATCTGAAAGGGCCTTCATTATATTAATAAAATCATCCATATTAAATCCTCAGTATATTCTTAAATTGGAATATAGTAATAATACCAGTGTTGTCAAGCGATTTTCTCAATTAGCATATATGAGCATACAAACAGCTCGCACATAAAAAAAGAGGGCTTGAAAAAGCCCCCTTTTTTTACAGCGCAAATCAGTCCTATGTTTTTTATTCCAAAATAACAAGCACCTGGTTTGTATTCACTGTATCATCTACCTTTACTTTGATTTCGGCAACCTTTCCGCTATCAGTCGCTGCAATCACGTTTTCCATTTTCATTGCTTCAAGGATTAAAAGTTCCTGATCTTCCTCTACCTGATCTCCTTCACTAACTAAAACCTCTATGATTTTTCCAGGCATCGGCGCTAAAATTTCTTTACTCATTGATTCCTCCTTGTCTCGTTAACTGAATAGTTTCCATCCACAAATGGCCCTTTTCCGCAATTTCTGC